>URGY01000014.1 GCA_900547505.1 uncultured Collinsella sp. | reverse complement strand
CAAGGCTATTCGTCGGCAGCGTCAGATGTGTATAAGAGACAGATTGAGCTCTTTGCGCTGGACGAGGCGCGCGAGCTGCTGGCCGGGGGTAAATCGCGTCTGGTCCGCTACACCATGGGCGGCGAGAACTCCGATACCGGCATGATCTGCGGCGGAGCCATCTGCCTGTGCTATCTGCATCTGGATGTATCGCAGGTGCCGTTGTTCCAGTCGGTTGCCGACGTCTTGGCGTATCGACGCATTGGCGACTTCGTCATCGACTTTGAACCGTTTGTCATTCAGGCCCTCGAGGGCGATGTGGTCGAGTACCATGGCGAGACATCGCGCCATACCATTGCCGGCTGCCCCGAGCTTTCGCTGGTGGAGGAGGGGAGTAAGGTCACCTACACCAACGCCGCCTCCGAGATTCCCCCGGCGCACATCGAGACGCTCTGCCCCGAGGGCCTGACCTACATCTTTGGCTGCGGACACGTGGGCGCCGCGACGGCGCGCGTGCTCACGGCGGCGGGCTTTGCCGTCGTGGCTTGCGACGACCGCCCCGGCACGCTGACGCCCGAATGGGTACCCGGTGTCTACGACCGTCGTCTGGTCGACTACAAGAACCTGGGCGAGCAGTGCCCCATCGGTCCGCGCGACTTGGTGGTCGTGGCCACAGCAGGCCACAAGTCCGATATCGACGTGGTGATTCAGGCCATGCGCGCCAAGCCCGCCTATCTGGGTTGCCTTGGCTCGCGCCGCAAGACGGCCTTTGTGCGGGCTCGCTTGGAGCAGGAGGGCTTTACGCAGGACCAGATCGACGGGCTGCACCTGCCGATCGGCGTTGCCATCGAGGCAGAGGATCCCGAGGAGATCGCTATCTCCATCGCCGCCGAGATGATCCACCTGCGCCGCACCAAACTCGTCCCCCGCAAGCGCTAATCGCATCCCCAACAAGCAGTTGCGGTGAAATAAGGATTGTTTAAGCCTGTTAGGCCGCCAAACAGTCCCTATTTCACCGCAACTGCTTTTTGGGACCCATTTGTGCGGGGGAGTTGTGGAGTTGTGCAGGCAGACGAGGTTTTTCTGGAAATACGCTCCCGATGCGCGTATAGTACCGATTGTTTTGTCGGCTCCTGCTGCGTCGAGTCCAAACCGCGAAATGCCATGAGCGGCGCGGATGCAGCCAGGAGGCACGAGGACAACCCATCGTGGCCACGCCCCGTGCTTAAAACCCCAAGAAGGAGTGAACAATGGCAGAAGAGAAGTATGTGCCGCGTCTGAAGACCAAGTACAACAACGAGGTCAAGCAGCAGCTTCAGGACAAGTTCCAGTACGAGAACGTCATGATGATCCCCAAGTTTGAGAAGATCGTCGTGAACATGGGTGTCGGCGAGGCCGCTACCGATTCCAAGGCCATCGACGGTGCCGTGCGCGACCTGCGCGCCATCACCGGCCAGCAGCCGATGATTACCCGTGCCCGCAAGTCCATCGCTACCTTCCGCCTGCGCGCTGGTATGCCGATCGGCTGCAAGGTTACCCTGCGTGGCGACCGTATGTGGGAGTTCTTCGATCGTCTGACCTCCGTCGCGATCCCCCGTATCCGTGACTTCCGCGGCATCTCCGCCAAGAGCTTCGACGGCCGTGGTAACTTCTCCATGGGCGTCACCGAGCAGCTCATCTTCCCCGAGATCGACTTCGACTCCGTCGATCACCAGCGTGGTATGGACATCACTTTCGTGACCACCGCCAACACCGATGAGGAGGCCAAGGCCCTTCTGGACGCCTTCGGTTTCCCGTTCAAGAAATAGGTTCACCTGCCCTATAAGCGCCGTTCCCACAAGGGGGCGGCGCTTGGGGCGAACAATACTCTATGTGAGGAGGATATAAGTGGCTAAGACATCGATGATCGTCAAGTGCAATCGCAAGCAGAAGTTCTCTACTCGTGAGTACACGCGCTGCCAGCGCTGCGGCCGTCCGCACTCTGTGTACCGCAAGTTCGGCCTGTGCCGTGTCTGCTTCCGCGAGCTTGCACTCAAGGGCGAGCTTCCCGGCGTTAAGAAGGCCAGCTGGTAAGTCACTACCAGCGTTTCAAGCATCAGTTTGGAACAGGGAAAACGCGCTAAAAAGGCTTTGCCGTTAAGGGCGGCGAAGAACCAAGAGCACGTGTTCATCAAGAACGAAGGAGAATCTGTATGAACCTTACAGACCCGATCGCAGATATGCTTACGCGCATCCGTAACGCTAACTCTGTGAACAAGGCCACGGTCTCCATGCCGAGCAGCAAGAAGCTCGTCGAGATCGCTCGTGTTCTGCACGAGGAGGGCTACATCGAGGGCTACGATGTCGAGGACACCGTTCCCCAGAAGACTCTGCACATCACGCTTAAGTATGGTCCCAAGAAGGCTAAGGTCATCAACGGCATCCGCCGCATTTCCAAGCCGGGCCTGCGTAAGTACACCGGCGTTGCCGACATGCCCCGCGTCCGCGGTGGCCTTGGTACCGCCATTATTTCCACCAGCCATGGCGTCATGACCGACCGCGATGCTCGCAAGCACAACGTCGGCGGCGAGATCATCGCTTACGTCTGGTAATTCGCTCGGTAGGTAGAAGGAAAGGAGATCACCGTGTCTCGTATCGGTAATAAGCCTGTCCAGATTCCCGCCGGAGTCGAAGTGGCAGTCAACGGCAACAACGTTGTCGTCAAGGGCCCCAAGGGCCAGCTCGAGCTCGATGTCTTTGAGAAGCTCGCTATCAACGTCGAGGACAACGTCCTCACCGTTTCCCGTCCCGACGACGAGCGTGAGACCCGTGCCCGCCACGGCCTCACCCGTGCCCTCATCCACAACATGGTTGTTGGCGTTTCCGAGGGCTTCGAGAAGAAGCTCGAGCTCGCCGGCGTCGGTTACCGCGTGCAGCAGAAGGGTAAGAACCTCGAGTTCTCCCTGGGCTTCTCGCACCCCGTGATCGTCGAGGCTCCCGAGGGCATCACCTTCGAGGTTCCCGACAACACCCACGTGAACGTCAAGGGTATCAACAAGCAGCAGGTCGGTCAGATCGCCGCTGAGATTCGCGGCCATCGTCCTCCCGAGCCTTACAAGGGCAAGGGTATCCACTACGTTGGCGAGCACATCCGCCGCAAGCTGGGTAAGGCCGCCAAGTAGTCGTAACCGACTCACTCGCATAAGACCAGCACCCCGTCAGGTGCTGGCAAGATCAACCTTTTTAGGAGTTTACGTATGAACAAGCATAAGGCGAAGCTGGAAGGCCTCAAGCGTCGTCAGCGTCGTGTTCGCGGCAAGGTCTCGGGTACTTCCGAGCGTCCGCGTCTTCGCGTGACCCGTACTAACGCCAACATCTATGCCCAGATCATCGACGACAGCAAGGGCTCCAGCCTGACGCTCGTCTCTGCCTCGACCCTCGAGGCCGAGTTCAAGGGCACCCACACCTCGAACAAGGAGGCTGCGGAGAAGGTCGGTCAGCTCGTTGGCAAGCGCGCCATCGAGGCCGGCATCACCAAGGTCGCCTTCGATCGCGGTGGCCGTATCTACCATGGCCGCGTCAAGGCCCTCGCCGACGGTGCTCGTGCCGCCGGTCTCGAGTTCTAGGAGGTATGTAGCACATGGCTCGTAATCAGAAGCAGCAGCGCGAGGCCTCCGAGTTCGAGGAGCGCGTCGTTTACATCAACCGCGTGTCGAAGACCGTCAAGGGCGGTCGTCGCATGAGCCTCGTCGCTCTCGTCGTCGTTGGCGACGGCAAGGGCAACGTCGGCGTTGGCATGGGCAAGTCCGCTGAGGTGCCCATGGCCATCTCCAAGGCGTCTCTCGATGCCAAGAAGAACATGTTCCACGTGCCGGTGACCGATCAGGGCACCATTCCGCACGAGGTTCTCGGTCACTTTGGTGCCGGCCGCATCATCATCAAGCCCGCTGTCGAGGGTACCGGCGTTATCGCCGGCGGCGCTGTGCGTCCCCTCTTTGAGCTTGCTGGCATCAAGAACGTCCTGTCCAAGTCCCTCGGTACCGACAACGGCCTCAACATCATCAAGGCTGCCGTCGAGGGCCTCAAGGAGCTCTCCAGCCCTGAGGACGTCGCGGCTCGCCGTGGCCTGACGGTCTCCGAGATGTTCGTCGGTAAGGAGAACTAAGCATGGCTGACACCATCAAGATCAAGCAGGTCCGCAGCACCAACGGTTGCAAGCAGGACCAGGTCCGTACTGTCCGTGCCCTCGGTCTCCACAGGATCCGCGAGGTTCGCGAGATTGCTGACAACGAGTCCGTCCGCGGCATGATCTTCAAGGTCAAGCACCTTGTCGAGATTGTAGAGGAGTAGCAAATGCAGCTTCACGATCTTACTCCCGCGCCCGGTTCCACCAAGAACCGCAAGCGCGTCGGCCGTGGCAATTCTTCGGGTCACGGCACCACTTCTGGCCGCGGCCAGAAGGGCCAGGGTTCCCGCTCTGGCGGCACCAAGGGTGCCGGCTTCGAGGGTGGCCAGACTCCGCTGGCTATGCGCCTGCCCAAGCTTCCGGGCTTCCGCAACCCCCGTCGTATCGAGTATACCGCTGTTAACGTTGAGCGTCTCGAGCGCAAGTTCGAGGACGGCGCTGTGATCGACGGTGCCGCTCTTAAGGCCGCTCGCATCACCAAGAGCGAGTTCGAGCCCGTCAAGGTGCTCGGCAATGGTGAGCTCACCAAGAAGTTCACGGTCAAGGTCGACAAGGTCAGTGCTTCTGCGCAGGCCAAGATCGAGGCCGCCGGCGGAAAGGTCGAGCTGCCGTGCTAAATGGTCTTAAGAATGCTTTCCGCATCAAAGAATTGCGCGAAAAGATTCTTTTTACCATAGCTATGCTCGTCGTGTACCGCATTGGTGCGCACGTTCCTGTGCCCGGCATTCCCTTCCAGGGGATGCTGGGCCTTTTCTCGACCGATAACAATTCGGTCGCCGCAGGTGCTATGGCCCTCCTGAATCTTTTCTCTGGCGGCGCGTTGAGCTATGTGTCGGTGTTTTCGCTGGGCATCATGCCTTACATCACCAGCTCGATCATCCTCCAGATGCTCCAGGCCGTCGTGCCTTCCCTGCATGAGCTTGCCCGCGAGGGCGAGGTCGGTCAGACCAAGATTACGCAGTATTCGCGTTACCTCACTCTGGCTCTGGCAATCCTCAACTCCGTGGGTTACCTCTTCCTCTTTAAGAGCTTCGGCATCAGCTTTAATGGCGCCGGCGCTCCCGAGATCATCTTCGACCTCATGATCGTCGGTACGCTCACCGCGGGCGCTATGCTGATCATGTGGATTGGTGAGCTCATCACCCAGCGCGGTATCGGCAATGGCATGTCGCTGATCATCTTCGCGAACATCATGGCCGGTCTGCCGCAGGCTATCTTCTCCAGCACCGAGGGCAATGCCGGTGGCATCATCACCATGGTGATCATCTGCGCCATCATCCTGCTGGTTATCCCGCTGATTGTTTTCCTTGAGCGCGGCCAACGCCGCATCCCGGTTTCCTACGCCAAACGCGTCGTGGGCCGTCGCATGATGGGTGGCCAGACCACCTACCTGCCCATCAAGGTCAACACCGCGGGTGTCGTGCCGATCATCTTCGCTTCGGCGCTGCTGTACTTCCCGGCTCAGATTGCCGTGTTCTTCCCCGGCATCGGCTGGATTCAGGCAGTTGCCTCCGCGCTTTCGACCGGTTGGCTCAACTGGGTGCTTAACGTTGTCCTCATCGTGTTCTTCGCGTACTTCTACACCTCCATGGTGTTCAACCCCGATGACACGGCCGACAACCTTAAGAAGCAGGGCGGCTTTATTCCGGGCGTGCGTCCGGGTAGGGCTACCGCGGCCTACATCAAGAACGCGCTCAACAAGATCACGCTTCCCAGCGCTGTCTTTTTGGCGCTCATCGCCATCGTGCCTTCGATTATCTTCTCTTTCACGGGTAACCATCTGATCCAGGCATTTGGCGGCACGTCCATCCTCATCATGGTCGGCGTCGTGCTCGACACGGTCGATAAGCTCGAAGGCCAGATCAAGATGTATGATTACGATGGATTCTTTAAATAGGCTAGAGGAGGATTGCTCATGAACCTCGTATTGCTCGGAGCTCCGGGTGCCGGTAAGGGCACCGTCGCACAGGAGCTCGTCGCCGAGTTTGGCGTCGCTCACATTTCCACGGGCGACCTGCTGCGTGCTGCCGTCAAGGGTGGCACCGAGCTTGGTATTCAGGCTAAGAAGTACATGGACGCTGGCGAGCTCGTTCCCGACCAGCTCGTGATCGATCTTGTCAAGGAGCGCCTTGCCGCCGATGACGCCCAGCAGGGCTTCATTCTCGACGGCTTCCCGCGCAACACCGCCCAGGCCGTGACGCTCGATTCCGAGCTCTCCGCCATGGGTCGCGAGATCGACTGTGCTCTTCTGGTCGATGTGGCCCCCGAGGTCATTATCGATCGCCTGTCTTCGCGTCGCACCTGCCGCGCCTGCGGTTACACCGGCACCTCTGCCGATGCCACCTGCCCCAAGTGCGGTGGCGAGATGTATCAGCGCGATGACGACAAGCCCGAGACCATCAAGAACCGTCTCGACGTCTACGAGAAGTCCACGAGCCCGCTCGTTGACTACTATCGTGGCCAGGGTCTGCTCAAGTCGGTCAACGGTGACCAGGCTCGCGAGACCGTGTACGGGGATGTCAAAGAGGCTCTCGGTCTATGATCAAGATTAAGTCTGCAACGCAAATCGAGCAGATGAAGAAGGCAGGAGCGCTATCTAAGATGGCGCTCCGCCACGTTGGAGCCATGGTGCGCCCCGGCGTTTCGACTTTTGAGCTCGATCAGCTCGCGGAGCAGATTATCCGCATGCATGGCGGCACCCCGGCCTTTAAGGGTTACGGCGGGTTCCCGGGGACCATTTGCGCATCGATCAACGATGCCGTGGTCCACGGTATTCCCAACCCCGACATGATCCTGCGCGATGGCGATATCATCTCCATCGATACGGGAGCCGTTGTCGACGGTTGGGTCGGCGATAACGCTTGGACGTTTTTCGTCGGCACCCCCACGCCCGAAGCCAAGGCTTTGTGCGAGGTCACGCGCGATTGCCTTAAGGCTGCCATCGAGCAGGCTGTTCCCGGTAACCATATCGGGGACGTCGGTTATGCCGTTCAGTCCCTCGCCGAGTCTCACGGTTACGGCGTGCTTCGTGATTATGTGGGCCATGGCATTGGTCGCGTGATGCACGAGGACCCCAACGTTCCTAACTATGGAAAGAAGGGGAGGGGCGTTCGCCTCCAGGCCGGCATGGTCATTGCCATTGAGCCGATGGTTACGATGGGTTCCAACCATGTGAGCACGGGCTCCGACGGTTGGATCGTTACGACCAACGACCACCTGCCCGCCGCGCACTACGAGAACACCGTCGCCATTACCAATGACGGTCCGGTGATTCTCACCACGGATGCCCAAGGTGCTTGGTGTTCGCTCCAAGGCGGAGAAATGTAACAAGTTCCACTTAGTTGTGGAGCCATTACGAAGTTATTACGATGCGTGCATACGTGTTGTAGAATACTCAATCGCTGTCGTTTTCTAGAGAAAGATGATTGCTTGTGAAGAAGGAAGACGCAATTGAGCTCGAGGGTACGGTAAAGGAACCACTGCCCAATGCCATGTTTAAGGTCGAGCTCGAGAACGGTCATTCGGTTCTGTGCAACATTTCTGGCAAGATCCGAATGAATTACATCCGCATTCTCCCCGGTGACAGGGTTGTCGTGGAGCTTTCCCCGTACGACCTGACCCGCGGCCGCATCACCTATCGCTATAAATAGCGGCACGCATACACGCACTCCATTTCCGGCTGCAGGCTTAGCTCAACCTACGGTCGGATTGTGTGTGAAGACCAGCCATAGTTTTAAACGCCTGCGGCTGGGCGAGTAGATAGTAGGGAAGTAGTTTGAGCGCTACCGAAAGGAAGAACGATGAAGGTACGTCCTTCGGTCAAGAAGATGTGCGATAAGTGCAAAATCATTAGGCGCCATGGCAAGGTCCTCGTCATTTGCGAGAACCCCCGTCATAAGCAGCGTCAGGGTTAAGAGAGGAGACTACGTTGGCCCGTATTAATGGTGTCGACCTCCCGCGTGAGAAGCGCGTTGAGATCGGTCTGACCTACATTTACGGCATCGGCCGCACCACTGCGACGAAGATTTGCGTCGAGTGCAACGTTAACGTGGATACGCGCGTTAAGGACCTCACCGAGGATGAGGTTAACGCCATCCGCGATTATATCGACAAGAACCAGATCATGGTTGAGGGCGACCTCCGCCGTGAGCGCAACCAGAACGTCAAGCGCCTTATGGACATCGGCTGCAACCGCGGCCTTCGTCACCGCAAGGGCCTCCCGGTCCGCGGCCAGCGCACCCACACTAACGCTCGTACCCGCAAGGGCCCGAAGCGTCAGATCGGTGCTAAGAAGAAGAAATAAGGAGCGCTAGATAGATGGCTACTGCTAAGAAGAACGTTCGCGCTGCCCGTCTGAAGCGCGCGGACCGTAAGAACATTTCCGTGGGCCAGGCTCACATTCGTTCTACGTTCAACAACACGATCGTTTCGATCACCGATCCCCAGGGCAACGTCATTTCCTGGAAGTCGGCTGGCCAGGTGGGCTTCAAGGGCTCCCGTAAGTCCACGCCGTTCGCTGCCCAGATGGCTGCCGAGGCTGCTGCCAAGCAGGCCATGGAGCACGGTATGAAGAAGGTTTCCGTCTTCGTCAAGGGCCCCGGCTCCGGTCGTGAGACCGCCATCCGCTCCCTCCAGGCTGCTGGCCTCGAGGTCTCGAGCATCCAGGACAAGACCCCCATTCCGCACAACGGCTGCCGCCCCAAGAAGCGTCGCCGCGTGTAACTGAAAGGATCGTATCAATATGGCAATCGACAGGACTCCTGTTCTTAAGCGCTGCCGTCAGCTCGGGATCGATCCCGCTGAGCTCGGTTACAGCAGCAAGAAGGAATCTATCCGTCAGCCCAAGCGCCGTCGCAAGGAATCTGAGTACGGCATGCAGCTGCGCGAGAAGCAGAAGGTCAAGTTCATCTATGGCGTTCTGGAGAAGCAGTTCCACGGCTACTTCAACAAGGCCCGCAAGATGAACGGCGTCACCGGTGAGAACCTCATGATCATCCTTGAGTCTCGCCTCGACAACGTCGTCTTCCGTCTTGGCTTCGCCCGCACCCGCAAAGAGGCTCGTCAGTCCGTCCGTCACGGTCACTTTACCGTGAACGGCAAGCGCGTGGACATCCCGTCCTACCGCGTCAAGGCCGGCGACGTCGTCGCTGTCGGCGAGAAGTTCCGTGACCTCCTCCCCATCAAGGAGGCCCTGATTTCCTCCGAGCGCTTTGAGGTCCCTGGCTGGCTCGAGGTCGATATCGAGAAGCTGTCTGGTAACGTGCTCGCTCTGCCGACGCGTGAGCAGATCAGCGGTGATATCAACGAGCAGCTCATCGTCGAGCTCTACTCTAAGTAGTCCATCCGGGCTGCTGAGGCTGGAGGTAATACATGTCAGAATTCATTAGGCCTCAGGTTCAGGTCGAAGAGATCAACGAGACGTCTGCTCGTGTCTCCGTCGAGCCGCTCGAGCGTGGCTACGGCGATACGCTGGGTAACTCCCTTCGTCGCGTTCTTCTGTCCTCGCTCGAGGGTGCCGCCGTCGAGGCTATTCAGATCGATGGTGCGCAGCACGAGTTCATGACCATCCCTAACATGGTCGAGGATGTCACCGACATCGTCCTGAATGTCAAGGGTCTTGTCTTCAGGGCTCTCGGCACGACCGACGAGGCGACCGCCACCATCTCGGTTGACGGCCCCTGCGAGGTCACCGGTGCGGACTTCTTTATTCCGTCCGAGTTTGAGCTGGTCAACCCCGAGCAGCACATTGCTACGCTCACCGAGGGTGGCCATCTCACCATGAGCATGCGCATCGGCTATGGCCGCGGCTATGTTTCTGGCGAGGCAAACAAGCGCGACAACGATCCCATCGGTGTGATCCACGTCGACTCGCTGTACTCGCCGGTTTCCCGTTGCGCCAAGCTCGTTGAGGCTTGCCGTGTCGGTCAGCACACCGACTACGACCGCCTTGTCCTCGAGATCGAGACCAACGGCTCCATCGCCCCGCGCGACGCCGTGGTCCAGGCTGCCAATATCATCAACCAGCATATGGCCGCCTTTATGAACCTTGCCGAGACCCCCGAGGTCGAGGAGGAGGCTTCGATCTTCGCTCCCGAGGTCACCAACGACAACGCCGAGCTGGACAAGCAGATCGAGGATCTGGACCTTTCCGTCCGTTCCTACAACTGCCTTAAGCGCGCCAGCATTCACTCGGTCCGTCAGCTCGTTGAGTTCTCGGAGAACGATCTGCTCAACATCCGTAACTTCGGTGTTAAGTCGATCGAGGAAGTGAAGGACAAGCTTGAGTCCATGGGCCTGAGCCTGAAGGCTTAATGCTTCGCATATTTGAGGAGAAACTAGACCATGCGTCACAACGTTAAGAAGGGCCTGAAGCTCGGCACCGATGCGAGCCACACCAAGGCCATGAAGAAGAGCCTTGCTAAGGCCCTCTTCGAGAACGACCGCATCAAGACCACCGAGACCCGCGCTAAGGCGCTGCGTTCGGTCGTCGACCCGATCATCACTTGGGCCAAGAAGGGCGACCTGCACTCTCGTCGTCTGGCTATCGCCAAGCTCGGCGATAAGCAGCTCGTTGCCGAGATCTTCGACAAGGCTGCCCAGGGCATGTGGCAGGACCGCAACGGCGGTTACACCCGCATCATGAAGCTCGGCAACCGCAAGGGCGACAACGCTCCCATCGTTATCATGGAGCTCGTCACCGAGCCTTGCACGCCTAAGGCCAAGAAGGCCGCTCCGGCCCCCAAGAAGGCCGCTGCTCCCAAGAAGGTCGAGGCCGTCGAGGAGGCTCCCGCTGAGGAGACCGCTGAGTAGACATTCCGTCTGCATAGGCTATATTCGAGGGGTACGTTCGCGTACCCCTCTTTTTTTTGTCGCGATACCGTTACTTGTTTGTTGGGAGCGCCCATGACTGCGCCGTCTGATTTCAATTCGACCCCCGAGCTTGACGCCACGCTCGTATTTCGTGTGGCCTATGATGGTTCATCGTATAGCGGATTTGCCGAGCAGCCGGGACAGACGACGGTTGCGGGTGAGCTACGTCGAGCCATCGAGACGCTGCTTCGCCGCCCGATCGATTTGACGTGCGCGGGGCGTACCGATGCCGGCGTTCATGCCGTGGCTCAGTACATCAGCGTGCCCGTAACGGACGCTGAGCTCGCGTGTACGCGCCGTAGGTGGCTGCGGGCCATGGATGCCCTGCTGCCCAAAGATATCGCCATCAACGAGGTCTACAAGGCTCGTAAGGGCTTTTCTGCGCGCTTTGACGCGCGCTCTCGCACTTACACCTATCGCATTGCCGATCGTGATGCGCGGCCCGTGCTGTCACGCGGTGCTGTGTGGTGGCATCGCTATCCCCTCGACGTCGATGCGATGGCGGCCGCCTGCCCTGCGCTTTTGGGCGAGCAGGACTTTAAAAGCTTTTGCAAGGTTGCCTCTGCCGTGGGCAAACCTACGCACCGCTGCGTAATGCGCGCCGAGTTTGGCCATGAGGTTGCGTTTGGCGAGGACATCCTGACGTTTAACATCGAGGGCAATGCGTTTCTGCATTCGATGGTCCGTACGATCGTTGGCACGCTTGTCGAGATTGGCATGCATCGCCGTGAACCCGAGTGGATGCGCGAGGTCATCGATGCTTGCGACCGTACCGCTGCAGGCCCCACGGCTCCTGCCTGCGGCCTTACGTTTATGGGCGTGGATTACGATCCCGCCGAGCTTGTCGTGCTCGACTAGGGGAGGGCTCGACGCGCCGTTCGTCGGCACCTGTCATCTGTGGGCTGCGCGTGTGCAACATCTGTTCTTGGCGTGCAGTGCAACCGGTGTCTCATTGCTTTTATTGCCGGGGTGTACCATGAACGACAGTTTGATTCATTGCTGTCGAGAGGACGGATAACTTGGTTCGACGTGGCTCGCATCCGCGACTTTCGGTGATCCTTGTAGTAGAAGGTTCGCCCAGCTATGCGATGCGTGCGCTCGAGAGTATCCAGAACCAAGACCTCTATGATTTGCAGATTGTCGTTGTCTGCCGCGATGCTGCGCCCGGTGTGCGCCATTCGCTTCAAGTTGCTGCCGACAGGGACATCCATATTGATTTGATTGACGTCGAGGACGCGAAGCGCGGCGCTTGTCTTCGTGCCGGTTTTGATGCCTCGCGCGGCTCTCAAATCATCGCCATGAACGCCGATGAGTGGTTTGCTCCGCAGGCCCTTTCCAAGATGGTCGATATCGCGTGCGATACTGCGGCAGACATTGTGCTCCCCTCGGTGTCGCTCGATCGATACGATGCGCATCGCGAGCGTCATTCGCGCGTCTTGGATGCTGCCCCTATTGCCATAGAAGACGAGTCTTCTATGGTGACTGGGCTGCCCCAGTTGATTTTGGGCGGCCTAGTCGCTCAGACCGCTGGCGTGATGTATAGCCGTCCGCTGTTTGAGGCATGCCTGTCGCGCGGCAAGGCGTACCGTACGGTTGAGTTTATGGCTTATGCGCTCTCGCAGGCACGATTCGTGTCCGGCTGCGGCGACGCTTGTTTCCACGCGGTGGCACCTAAGCTTACAGATGCCTTTGATCCCACCATGTATGCCAGGATATCCGATGACACTCGAGCGCTCGACGAGCTTGCGGACTCACTCTCGGAAGCAGATAGCGGTGGTCGGCTCAAGCTGGCAAGCCAAAAGTTCTACTTTGCCGGACTGGTCGCCTGCATCGAGAATTTGTGTCTAAGCCCGCATGGGGTGTCGTCAATTGAGCGTTCCGCCCGCATGCGTGATATGCTCGAGGCGCCTCGAACCCGTCAGATGGTCGCCGCGCTCAAGGACAACCATCGGGGACTCGGTCTGTTGTTTGGGCCGATCGCCAGCGCCAAGCCCGCGCGCTGCGTGATGTGTACGCATCTGGCAGCTTTTCTTAACCGGACGGGCGCAAAAACCGCCTAAACGGGCTCATTTCGAAACAAATTTGCATAGAATTGTTTCGAAATGCGTTCTTATACACAAAAGCCTTCAAATAGCGTTAAACTATTCAATCACTGATTGATTGTCTCCGCCATCTTTTGGAGAGAGGGTTTGTATGGCTAAAAAACGCAATGGGCGCCAGGATGCCATTAGAGATATTGTGCGCAATAAGGACGTCCGCACGCAGCGCGTGCTGGTCGATGAGCTCCGCGCTATGGGCTTTGATTGCACGCAGGCGACTGTCTCTCGCGATATTGCCGATATGGGGCTGCGTAAGCTCCCTGAGGGCATCTATGTTCTGGCAGAGGACCTGCACCTGCAGCGTATGGTTTCCGAGCTCGTAACGGGCGTTCTGCGCACCGATAATCTGGTTATGATCAAGGCTCAGCCTGGCACGGCTTCCGGCATCGCCGCCGCTGTTGATGCGGCAGAGCTGCCCGATGTGCTTGGCTCGCTTGCCGGCAACGATACGATTTTGGTTATTGCCCAGACGGCCGAGGACGGCGAGCGTCTTGAGGCGCTGATCAATAAGCTGAGCAATTCTCGCAAGTAGGCGTGCAGGTCGTGCGCTCGGCACTGCGTGCGTGACATAGTGGCTTGTAAGGGGGTATCGACGTTGGTCGGTACCCCCTTTTTTGTCTGCCGGTATAAAGACCGCCCATCAGGTCGCTTTAAACTAAAAAGGCCCCCGAGCAGTTTAATAAGCTGCTCGGGGGCCTTGTTGCTTATGGCCGGATGATTTCTAGCCGACAGTATCGTCAGGCGTGGGCGAGGGGTCGGGAGTGGGCGTAGGCGTGGGCGTAGGCGTGCCGCCATCGCCGCCGGTCGAACCACCAGTGGAGCCGCCCGTCGAGCCACCGGTCGTACCGGTGCCGCCGGTGGTGTCGCCGCCCGTGGTCTCGGTGGTCGTGGTCGTCGTGGTAGTCGTTGTGGTGGTTTCCTCTTCGTCCTCGTTCTCGTCCTTGTCGTCGTTCTCCGTCTTCTTGGAGTTGTTGGTGCCGTAGAACTTCCAGACGCTGTTGTTCTTGTAGGTGGGCGCCGTTCCGGTCGCAAACTCCTCGCGCTCGGTACCGGTCAGAACGGTGTTCATAAACCGCTTAAAGACAGGCAGGTTGGTGCTGTCGCCCAGCAGGTCTGTGCCGTATTTTTGGATGGGGATCTCGCCCGCGGAATAGCCGGTCCACAGGGCGCACGCCAGCTGCGGGGTATAGCCGCAGAACCACAGGTTGGTGGTGTTGTCGGTGGTGCCCGTCTTGCCGGCATAGGGCTGGTTGACGCTCAGGGCGCCGGCAGCACCCGTACCGCCGCCCTGCATGACGCCGGACAGAACATCGGTGACCGCGGCGGCCTCGCCCTCGGTAAGCACCTGTGAGGGATTGTCGGTGTGCTGGTACAGCACCGAACCGGTACGAGAGTCAATCTCGGTGATGGCGATCGGCTGGCGATAGTAGCCGCCGTTGGCAAACGTCGCGTAGGCGGCGGCCATCTCGAGCGGCGAGATCGAGCCGGTGCCGAGCGTCATGACGGGAACGTCCTCGATGTTGTCCTTGGCGGGGTCGATGCCGAGCTTTTTGACGAGCGAGATGATCTTGCTGTTGCCGACGGCTTCCGCCACCTGGATGTAGCCGGTGTTGGAGGAGTATGCCGTCGCCTGCTTAAGCGTGATGTTGCCATAGCTATGGTTGGCGTAGTTTTGGACCTCGGTCGTGGTGCCCTTGGCCTTGAGCGGCGAGTTGCAGTTGAGGGTGACGTTGGGGTTCATGCCGTTTTGGATGGCAGTTGCCAGCGTAAAGGCCTTGAAGGTGGAGCCGACGGGACGCTTGGCCGTGGCATGGTTTACGTGGTTCTCGTCGGCGTTGTAGTCGTAGCCGCCCACCATGCACTTGATGTAGCCGGTCTTGGGATCGACGACGACCATGCCCATGTCCAGGCCGTCGAGCGAGAGCGTGTCGAGCTGCTCGCGAACGGCATTCTCTGCCACCTGCTGCATCGTGGGGTCGATGGTGGTCTTGACGGTCAGGCCGCCCTTAAAGAGCACGTCGGTCGAGAACTCCTGCTCCAGCAGCTGCTTAACATAGGCGACAAAGTAGGGCTGCGAGTATACGTCGACGCCGCTGCCCGAGATTTCGGTCACGTTGAGGGTGATGGGCTCGGCCTGTGCGGCATCGTGCTCCTCCTGCGTAATGTGGCCCAGACGCAACATGTTGTCGAGGACCTTGTTGCGACGGGACAGCGCCAGGTCGGGGTTGACCGTGGGGTCGTACTGCGAGGGCGAGTTGGGAAGGCCGATGAGCAGCGCGGCCTCGCTCAGGGTGAGGTCGGCGGCGCTCTTGGACAGATAGGTCTCGGCTGCGGCCTCGATGCCGTAGGCGCCGTGGCCGTAATAGATGGTGTTGAGGTACATCATGAGGATCTCGTCTTTGGAGTACATGTCCTCCATCTTGACGGCGATGTAGGCCTCGCGCACCTTACGCTCGATGGTCGAGTCGAACTGCTCCTCCTGCAGGATGGTGTTGCGCACCAGCTGCTGGGTGATAGTCGAGGCGCCTTCGTGCCCGCCGCCGAGGGTTGCCACCGCAGCACGCGCGATGCCCCACAGGTCGATACCGCCGTGCTCGTAGAAGCGCTCGTCCTCGACGTCAACGGTGCCCTGCAGCACGTAGGGGGAGACCTCGTCCTTGGTGATGGACTTGCGGTTTTGCGTGTAGAAGCTCGCAATCTTGTTGCCGTTGCAGTCGACGATCTCGGTGGGCTCGCTCACCAGATACGCGTTGGCGTCGGTGTAGTCGGGCAGATCGGACAGCCAGCGGTTGACGTTGCCGACCATGCCGATGCCAAATGCCACGCCCGCGATAAGCAAAAAGCCCAAAAACGAGAGCAGGATTATGGGCAGAGCATGCGTCTTTGAACGGCTGCGTCCCTGTCGTTGGCGAGGACCCATATATTGACCTCCAGGTATGTCGTGCCGGACGGTGGATGTGCCGTCGGGGCAGGATGGACATAAGTTATTACACGATAAACCAAACGGGGCGCGCGAGGCCTCGTGTATGCTGGAAGACGGCATTTTTCAGAGTGAATGCATACCTTGGTAAGGAGTTTGTCGATGGCGATTCGGACGATGGGGCCGAGCGGACAACGCAAGACTGGATTGGATGCTGCCGGTGCGGCGCTGCCCGAGCTGCTGGCGCCGGCGGGCGGGCTCGACCAGATGCTTGCGGCCATCGCCGCGGGTGCCGATGCCATCTATGCGGGGTTGGGCGGCTTTAACGCCCGTGTGAGCGCCCATGGCTTTACGGATAACGAGTTTGCGCGCGGCTGCGCTGTGGCGCATGCCCATGGCGTGCGTGTGTACGTGACGCTCAACGTGTTCGTGTTTGACGATGAGTTGTCCGACGCGGTGGCGTTGGGAGCTCATGCACTGGAGCTGGGCGCCGATGCTCTGATTGTCGCCGATGCCGGGCTGGCTTGTGTACTGCGCACGGCGATTCCCGGGGTCGAGATTCACCTGTCCACGCAGGCGGGCGCTCATAGTGAGGGTGCCGTGCGGCTTGCCGCCGATGAGCTGGGGGTCGAGCGCGTGACGACGGCACGCGAGCTGACGGTCGACGAGATTGCGGCGTTATGTGCCACGGGCGTGTCCATCGAGGTATTCTGCCACGGTGCGATTTGTATCGGCTATTCGGGGGCGTGCGAGTTCTCGGCCCTGCGGCGTGGGCGCTCGGCGATGCGCGGCGACTGCACGCAGCCGTGCCGTCTGGCGTACGACCTGGTGGACGAGGCGGGACAGAGCGTTGTCGCCGTCGAAGGGGATCGCCTGTTGTGCCCGCGCGACTATCTGGGTATTGCGCATCTGCCCGAGCTTGTAGATGCCGGCGTGGCGTCGCTCAAGATCGAGGGGCGCATGAAGAACCCCGATTACGTATTCAACGTGGTGCGGGTGTGGCGCCGGGCGCTCGATATGCTGCGCGACGACGCGTGGGACCCCGGTGCCGTGGAAGAGCTTGAACGCGAGCTGGGAAGGTCGTTTAACCGTGGGTTTACCGATGCGTACCTGCGAGGGCGTTCGGGTGCCGAGCTGATGAGCTTTGAGCGCGCAATTAACCAGGGCGTGCGCGTGGGGCGCTTGGTCGCTGTGGGCCACGAAGAGGTGACCGTTGAGCTCGACGCCGCCGTGGCGGCGGGTGACACGCTCGAGATTCGGTTCTATCCGGGTGTCGACGCGCGTCCCGATGTGCCCAAGCGCTGGCCGCAGGTGCCCTGCCCGGTGGATGCCGCAGCGGGGAAGCGCGTCGTCGTGCATTGCAAGCGTAAGGTGGACGCGGGCTGCGAGGTATACCTGATTCGCAGCGCCGGCGTGTTGGATCAGACGGCGGCGGTGTTGGAGCGCATGCGGGCCGAGGCGGATGCGATTGCGCCCGTTGCGCGTGCCGTTGAGGTGCTGCCCTTTGAGGACGTTGCGGTGGATGGCGGTGCGTCGGCGGAGTTGATGGAGTGCGCGGTTCCCGCTCGCATGGTTTTTGCTTGGCAGCTGATGGATGCCGACCCGCGCGGAGAACTCGATTTGTCCGACGCCGTTGTGGTGCTTGACGAGGCGTGCCGCACGGGTGACGCTGACCGGACCCGCTCACTGATGCAGCGTGCCGGGCGCGTCGTCTGCCGCAACCTGGGACAGGTGGTGATCGCTCGCGAGCTGGGCGTGACGTTTGACGTGGCGGCGCCGGTGTTCTGCGCGAATCGGGCCACGTTTACCTGGCTGCGCGGACTCGGTGCGGGGCGGGTGTACTTGCCGGCCGAGTTGCTCGGCAATGATGTGGAGCGTATTGCCTGTCTCTTATACACATCTCCGAGCCCACGAGACTACGCTGCATCTC
>URGY01000013.1 GCA_900547505.1 uncultured Collinsella sp. | reverse complement strand
GCGCCCTTGAAGTTGAACGTCAGATTGTCCAAATGCGGCCCGCGCAGCGTCGAGCCGTTACGCGGTTCGTAGAACCGCGTAACTAGTTAGTACATCTTTGCGCCGGCGGGGATGGAGGCGTCGAGCTGGATCAGGTTGAGGCGCTCCTCGCCCTCCTCCTCGTGGACAGCGCTGATCAGCATGCCGCAGCTGGGAATACCCATCATCTTGCGCGGAGGCAGGTTGGTGATGGCGAGCAAGGTCTTGCCGACCAGGTCCTCGGGCTCGTAATAAGCGTGAATACCGGAGAGGATGGTGCGGTCGGTACCGGTACCGTCGTCGAGCGTAAAGTTCAGCAGCTTCTTGGACTTCTTGACGGCCTCGCATGCCTTAACCTTCACAGCGCGGAAATCGCTCTTGGAGAAGGTATCAAAGTCGACGAACTCCTCAAACAGCGGCTCAACGGCGATCTTGGAGTAATCGAGCGTGGGCTTAAGCGACTCAACGAACGGGTTCGCGGCGTTGCCGGCCTCGGCAGCCTTGGCGGCAGCGGCACCGGACTGGAAACCCTTCTCGGGCTTCATGTGCGGGAACAGCAGCACGTCGCGGATGGAAGCCTGGTTGGTGAGCAGCATGACCACGCGGTCGATACCGATGCCAATACCGCCCGCGGGAGGCATACCGTACTCGAGGGCGCGCACGTAGTCCTCGTCATACTCCATGGCCTCATCGTCGCCGCCGGCCTTCTCGGCCATTTGGGCAGCAAAGCGCTCAGCCTGGTCGACCGGGTCGTTGAGCTCGGAGAATGCGTTGGCGTACTCGTGACCGGCAATAACCAGCTCAAAGCGGTGCGTCAGGCGCGGGTCGTCCTCAAAGCGCTTGGCAAGCGGGCTGACCTCGATGGGGTAATCGCACACGAAGGTCGGGTTGACGATGGTGTCCTCGCCCAGCTCATCGTAAATCTCGGCGATGATCTTGCCAGCAGTCCACTCGGGCTTAATCTCCAGGCCCTTCTCGCGCGCGGCGGCAGCAAGTTCCTCGACCGGCGTGTCGATGGTGACCTGCTTGCCGAGCACGTCGGAGACGATGTCGGTCATGGGACGGCTGGCCCACTCACCAGAAAGGTCGATGGTCTGGCCCTGGTACTCGATGACCTCGGGGTTGCCGATGGCCTTGTTAGCCGCCTTAATGACGCCCTGGGCGAGCGCCTTCATGCCCTCGAGGTCGGAGAAGGCACGGTAGGCCTCCATCGTGGTGAACTCGGGGTTGTGGGTAAGGTCCATGCCCTCGTTACGGAAGATACGGCCGATCTCGAACACGCGCTCAAAACCACCGACGATGCAGCGCTTGAGGTGCAGCTCGGTGGCAATACGCAGGTAGCACTCCTGATCGAGCGCGTTGAAGTGCGTGATGAACGGCTTAGCCGTAGCGCCGCCCTGGATGGTCTGCAGGATGGGGGTCTCGACCTCCATGTAGCCGTCGGACTCCATAAAGCGACGGAAGGTGGAGAGAATCTGCGAACGCTTACGGAAGGTCTCGCGAACGTCGTCGTTGGCGATCAGGTCGACATAGCGCTGGCGATAGCGGGTCTCCTTGTCGGAAAGACCGTGGAACTTCTCGGGCAGCGGACGAACGGCCTTGGCAAGCAGGGTCGCGCTCTTAGGGGCAACGGAAAGCTGGCCGCGCTGGGTGCGCACGACCACGCCGGTCACGCCCAGGATGTCGCCCAGGTCGAGGGCCTTGAGCGTATTCCAGGCAGCCTCGTCCATGTCGTTGATGCGGCAGAACAGCTGAATCTCGGCAGTCGCATCGCGCACGACGATGAACATGATCTTGCCCTGACCGCGCTTGGCGACCACACGGCCGGCGATCTTCACGACATCCTCGGTGTCCTCACCATCGGCAAGATCGGCGTACTTAGTCTCGATATCGGCGACGTAGTCCTCAAGCTCAGAGTGCTCAGGATAGGGGTTCTGGCCCGCCTCGAACAGGGCGGCGCGCTTGGCCAGGCGGGTGGCGCGCTCGTCGTTGAGCGTCGATGCCTGATCGGCGGCGTTCTGGTTCTCTGCCATAAGTTAGCTCCTCAAACTAAAACGCTCCCCAGGATTCGGTCCCAGGGAGCGAAAACATACCTTTACGCGGGACCGTGGTCTAGCGTGCGATCTTGGCGATGGTGTAGACGCGAGTCTTGCCGGAAGGCGTAACGACCTCGACGGAGTCGCCCTCGCCGTGACCGATGATGGCGTGACCGACCGGAGACTCGTTGGAAATCTTGTGCTCGAGCGAGTTGGTCTCGGTGGTACCGACGAGCGTGACTTCCATGACCTCGCCGTTGGGATCAATCAGCGAAACGGTGGAACCGATGGAGACGGTCAGGTCGCCCGTGGTGGCAGCAACCTGAGCGTTGGCGAGGATGGCCTGGATCTCGGCAATACGAGCGGCGTTCTGGGCCTGCTTGTCCTTAGCGGCGTCGTACTCGGAGTTCTCCGAAAGGTCGCCGAACGCGCGGGCTTCCTTGATGTCCTCGACGATCTCCTTGGCGTAATCGCCCTCACGCCAAGCGAGCTCCTCGACGAGCTTCTGGCGGCCCTCAGCGGTCAGTACGATCTGGCTTGCGTCCATACGGATATCTCCCCAACTCTGATCAAACAATCAACTGTCAACAAAACGAAAAAGACCGGCTAGCCTGCGGGCAAGCCGGTCAGGTGCTCACCCCAAAGGGATGGGACTACTCTGCGTCCGCGTCGCTGTCCTCTGCCTGCTTCTTCTTGGCAGCAGCGAGCTTAGCCTCGAGCTCAGCGATCTCCTTGTCCTCCTCGGACTGCTCGACCACGACCTCCTCGACCTGCTTGGTCTCGGCCTTATCGTCGCCCTCCATACCCTCGCGGATATTCTTGACGGTAGAGCCGAGGGACTTGCCGAGCTTCGGCAGGTTCTTGGGCCCGAAGATAATCAGGACAACGACGAGAATAATGATGAGCTCAGGAGCCCTCAGTCCAAACATGTAGACCTCCACAATACAGCGAGACAAGCTCGAATGAGTATACCGCGGCTATCGCGGTATCACAACAATAGCTAAAAAAAGGGACCGCAAGAAGCGGTCCCTCCTCATGCTCTGGTCGGGTTGACTGGATTTGAACCAGCGACCCCTGCGTCCCGAACGCAGTGCTCTACCAAACTGAGCCACAACCCGTTAGCTCGACTATAGTAACAAAGATTTCCGTCGTGTGCTAGAGAAATTTTTACTTCTTTGGCACTTCGACGCGAACCGTGTTGGGAATGAGCTCCGTCGCGCAGGACCACCAGCCGTTTTGCTGGGCAGCGTCGGCAAGCCTTTCGGCCATGTCGGCGGTGTCGCAAATGGCAAACGAGCAGGCACCCGATCCGCACACATCTACAGCAACGGTGCCGTCCTGTTTACGCAGCCAATCGAGAACCGTTTGAATCTGCGGCTCCATCTGTGCGGAAATGACACCCAAGTTGTTATGGATGAGCGCATATGCCGTCTCTGCATCACCAGCACGCAAGGCAGAAGCCATCGCGCCGGGCTTGTCCGCAGGCACCGGGGCCTCGTCAAAACGTCGATAAGCCTCAATTGTCGAAACGCTCGCCTCGCGCGGCTTAACCAGCACGACGGGCGTCGCGGGCAGCGCTGGGTACTCAGTTGCCAGCACGTCTCCCCCACCTACGTAGAACGCAGGGCTCGCGTGCAAAAAGAACGGGACGTCAGCACCAATGCCGCGCGCGATGTCGTCGAGTGCTGGGTCGGTGCGATCAATGCCCCAGAGCTCCGCCAAGGCGACAATGACCGCGACCGCATCCGTCGAGGGGCCGCCCAAGCCGGCGCACAATGGAATACGCTTCTCAATCGTCACGCAGATGTTTGCCTCGCGCCCATAATGCTCGGCCATAGCGGCCGCCGCACGATACGCCGTATTCTTTTGCATGGGAAAGTCGGATGCCGGAACCGTCTGGACGGTCAGCTCCTGCGCCGGGGCGACCGTCACGATATCGGCAAGACCGACGGCTGCCATCAGGGAATCGACCTTGTGGTAGCCGCGGTCGTCACGCTCGGTATGAACCCCCAGGTAGAGGTTTATCTTTGCCGGCGCAGAAAGGGTCAGGGACCAATCGGTCACCGTTAGTGCTCCTCGAGCTGATTGCCGAGCGGGGTAAAGATATGCTCGCCGCTCTCGGGGTCGAACAGCTCGACCTGGCCGGTAAGGACATCGATATACTGGTAGGACTGGCGCGACTTGCGGCCACGGCGCTCGTCAACCTCGACGATAAAGACGGCGGGGTGAACACTCTTGATGGTGCCCATGCGCTCGACGACGCGGGTGCGGCCCATGTTGGCCTTCACCTTGACGCGATCGCCCACCATATCGGTCAGCTTCTCGTGGATGTCGTCGACGTGATTGACTTCCATCTCTTCCATGAACAGGGCCTCCAGAAGGTGCAATTCAAAAAGGGGATAATACCCCTAAGATAGACAAAACTCTAATACTATAGCACCCTGTTGTGGCCATACGCAAGTAGCTAAATAAGCCCCGTCCCAAATACGTACCAGACGACAACCTCGCACGACCAGTTGTTACGCGGTTTGGTAAAACCGCGTAACCTAAAGGTTGTCCGTGTCCAAGACGATGGTGAACGGGCCGTCGTTGACCAAGTCGACTTTCATATCGGCGCCAAAGATACCGTGCGCCACATGCTCAACGTCCTCGCGCACAAGCGTCAAGAAGTACTCGTAGAGCTCGTTGGCGACATCGGGGGCGCCGGCATCCGTAAACGACGGACGGCGGCCGTGGCGGCAGTCGGCAAACAGCGTGAACTGCGACACCACGAGCACCTCGCCGTCGACATCGGCAAGTGCCAGGTTGGTCTTGCCGTTCTCGTCCTCGTTGATGCGCAGGCCGCGGAGCTTGCCCCACAGCTTATCAGCCTCGGCGCGCGTGTCGCCGTGGCCCACGCCCAGCAGCACCAGATAGCCGCGCCCAATTTTGCCCACGCACTCGCCGTCGACCGTCACGCCGGCATTGAGCACGCGCTGCACCACCGCGCGCACGGCCTACTCCTCGCCCGTCAGCTTGGCGGACAGATGCTCGAGCGCGTGGAAACGATGGCTGATGGCGTTCTTCTCGTCCGCCGTGAGCTCGGCCATGGTCTTGCCCGGCGTGTCGACCGGCAGGAACAGCGGGTCGTAGCCAAAGCCGTGATCGCCGCGGCCCTCGTGTGCGATAACGCCCTCGCAGGCGCCCTCGCCATAGGTGACCAAACCGTCCGTGTCGATGAGCGCGACGACGCTCATAAAGCGCGCGGTGCGATCCTCGTCCGCCACGCCATCCAGATTCACGAGCAGCTTGGCATTGTTGGCGGCATCGTCGCCATGCACGCCCGCATAGCGCGCGCTATACACGCCCGGCTCGCCGTCCAGGGCATCAACGACCAAGCCCGAATCGTCGGCAATGGCCATGAGCCCCGTCTCCTCGACCGCAGCCTGCGCCTTGATGATGGCGTTCTCCAAAAACGTCGTGCCGTTTTCCTCGGGGTCCTCAAAATCGCCCAGCTGACCGAGCGCCACAAAGCGTACCTCGGGCATGACCTTGCCCAAAATGGCCTCAATCTCGGTGAGCTTATGGGCGTTGCCGGTTGCCACGACGATAGTTGCAGCCGGGTCGAGAGTGTCGATGTCGATCTTCTCAAGTGCCATAACTGGCCTCCTTGTCTCTATATCAATGCCGCGCCGAGGGCAACGAGGGCCTCCGCCTCTCCCCTCTCAATCAACGGCTGTCTTGTGCCTAGACGTCTCCGTAGATAAAACCTACCAAAATAAACCTGTCCCTATTTGGCAGGTTAGGCGATGGCTTGGCGCTGAAGCTCGATGAGCTCGGCGATACCCTTGTCGCCCAGGTCGAGCAGGGCATTGAGGCGTTTGCGGTCGAAGGGCGCCTGCTCGCCGGTGCCCTGGAGCTCGATCATCTCACCGGTTTCGGTGGCGACGAGGTTCATGTCGACCTCGGCATGGCTGTCCTCGGAATAATCGAGGTCAAGCAGCGCGTTGCCGTCGACAACGCCCATGGAGATGGCAGCCACCTGGCCGGTAAGCGGGATGCGCTCGATCTTGCCCGCCTCGACCCACATGGCGAGGGCGTCGTGCAACGCCACCCAGGCGCCGGTGATGCTCGCTGTACGCGTGCCGCCATCGGCCTGAATCACATCGCAGTCAACGGTGACGGTGTACTCGCCGAGCGCCTTCATGTTGACGACGGTACGCAGGCTGCGGCCAATGAGGCGCTCGATCTCCATGGAGCGACCCTTGCGGTTGGCGTGCTCGCGCTTGCAGCGCTTGCCGGTCGACGCCGGCAGCATGGCGTATTCCGCGGTCACCCAGCCTGCCTTAGCTCCCTTTCGCCAGCCCGGTACGCCCTCCTCGATAGTGGCGGCGCACAGCACGCGCGTGTCACCGAACTCGGCCAAACACGAGCCGTGGGCGTGCTTCATGACGTCACGGGTGAGCTTAACGGGGCGCAACTCGTTGGCGGCGCGACCGTTGGCGCGGTTGACCTGCATGTACTCCATAGAAATTTCCTTTCGGCAAAAGATGTGGCGAAGGCTTTGGCGGCTGCCTTACATCTATTTCAGCTCATCGATATCGATATGTTCGATGCTCTTGAGCGGCTGACCAAAGATAAAGCTGCCCGCCACCGCAAACTCGGCAATGTTATCGGCCGTCGTGGCAAAACGATGCTGCGGCTCGGCGGCGTCGCCCGCCAGCTGCTCGCGGCGCGTGAGGATATCGGTCAGCTCGCGTGTGGTCTCCTCGGCGGAACTCACGACGCGCACCCCAGGCCCCAGCGCATGGCGGATAGGTCCCACCAACAGCGGAAAATGCGTACAGCCGAGCACCACGGTATCGATACCGTGGTCGCGCAGCGGCTCAACCGTGGCACCCACCAGCGCACGCACGGCAGGCGTATCGAAGATGTCCTCGTTCTCAAGCCACTGTTCCTGCAGATGCGCACCCGAGGCGAGCTCGTGTTCGACAACCTCGACAAAGCTCGAGGCAGGACAGCCATATACATCGACGCCGGCATCTAGATCCTGAATGGCGCGCGTGTAGGCGCCCGAGCGAATGGTGAGGTTGGTGGCGAGCACGCCCACCCGGCGCGTGCGGGTGCTGTTGATTGCCGCGCGTGCGCCCGGCGCGATCACACCGATCACGGGAACGTCGAGCACCTGCTGGGCCAGACGCAAGGCCGCAGCGGTCGCCGTGTTGCAGGCAATGACCATAATCTTGACGTCGTGCTTCGAAAGCCAACGACCCGCCTGCAACGCAAACGAGCGCACCTCATCCTCGGTGCGCGTGCCGTAGGGGCAGCGTTTGGTGTCACCGAAGTAGTAGACGGACTCGTGCGGCAGCGCCGTCGCGATGGCGCGCGCAACCGTCAGACCGCCCAAACCAGAATCGAACACGCCAATCGGGCGCGTGTCGCCTGCCGGATTCTCGATATCGGACATTACCTCACCAGTCTCTCTCGAAAAGACATGTCCAAGTGCGGCGGCGGCGCGCTACGAACGCGCCGCGACCAGCAGCTCTGCCGTCGCCGCCCAACCGTCGACAATTTTGCCACGCGTAACGAAAGCGTTCTCGCAAGCAGCCAGGAACTCGGGCGCGCCGGCGCTCGTCAGGCCATTCTCGACCAGGCAGAACGTGCCCACGTGATCGGCCATGTAGAAGTCGGACTCGGAATCGCCGAGCGCGAGCGTCTCCTCGCGCTCGATCCCCAGGTGCTCGCAGAAGCGCGCAATGGCGACGCCTTTGTTGAGGCCCGCGGGGTTGATGTTGAATGCGCGACCGTCCTCGACGCGATCGAGCTCGAGCGTCGTCGGCTTGGACAGGTGAGTCAGATGGCCGTTGCAAGCCCAGATCAGACCGCAGCCGGCCTCGTCCAGGATGGCCTGGACCTCATCGTCGGGCACATCGCCGCGCATACCGACGGTGACCTCACGGTATTTGTAGCCGGTCGACATGTCGTTGTGGTACTCGATCTTGTGCGGCCAGCGGGCAAGGATCTTCTCGCACACGCCGGTCTGTTCGATCACCTGGTGCGGAGTAAGGCCGCAGGCGGGGTCGTAAGGCATGTCGCCGGTCAGATACTCCCAATCGTTGGCCTTGAGGTCGTACATAACCAGGCCGCCCATCTCACCAATGTAGGAGTTGAGGCCGAGCACGCGCGCGTCCTCGTGGATCATGGTACGGTTGCGGCCCGAGGTGGGAACCACCTGAATACCAGCGCGAGCGAGCGCCACGACGGCCTCGACGAGTTTGGTCGAGGGGTTGCCGTCGTTGTCGCGCAGCACACACGAGCCGGGCGCGAGCATCGTGGCATCCAGGTCGGTAAAGACGTACTTGACCTTAGCCAAGCGCTCGCGCATCTCGCCCGAAAGCTCGGCAACGGTCGGCAGGGTGTTGTGGGACATGGTTACTCCGTTTACGTAGAAGGGTTTGGACTTGGACGGCATGTTTTGATTGAGGGAACACGCTTATGGCGGCAGCGCACTCAGGGCGCCGCCGCCATCATGGTTCATTTGTCAAACTGGGTAACATCGATTAGGCGATTGGCCAGCGAAAGGTCGCTCTCGATGGGCACGAACTCGTCGCCCACGTGCATGAGCTCCTCGTCACCCTTTGCCAGCAGCAAGACAATGGTGGGAGCATCGGGGTTGACGTACTCCTCGCGCGCCGCCTTGAACGCCGCATGCACAGCGGCTTCGCGGTCGAGGATGATCTTGTTCGGCGTATCGTCGGGAACATGCTCGGCAAGCTCGCGACAGACCTTCATCGGGTCCTCGTGAGCTGGATCCTCGTTGGCAAAGATCATCAGGTCGGAATACGGTGCGGCCTCGCGCGGAAGCTGCTCGCGGCGCTCCTGCGCCTTGCCGCCGGCAGCGCCAAACACTGCGATGACCGGGCTGGCGGGAAACGCGCGCTTCACCGACGAGAAAAGCGAACGGAACGAAAGCTGGTTGTGCGCATAGTCGACGACGCAGATCACGCGGCCGTCCTTCGACTCCACGACCTCCATACGGCCCGGCACACGCAGTTTGGAGAGGCCCTTCTTGATGGCATCGATACCGATGCCGATCTCGCGCGCAGCGGCGATAGCGACCAGCGCGTTCTCCACGTTAAAGTCTCCCGCGATACCCAGCAGGACCTTCTCCCCCGCCTCGGACTCGTCGGCACACAGGCCATGCAAGTTGAACTCGATGTTAAAGCCGAGCATGCGGACATCGCTCGCCCACAGGCTTGCCTCGGGATGCTCGACGCCAACGGTCACCAAGCGCTCGGCCGTCGACGCTGCCTCTAGCACACGGTCAACCTCATCGGTGCCCAGATTCACCACGGCGGTCTTTGCCTGGTCAAAGATCCTAAGCTTGCTCTCAAAATAATCCTCAAACGTGGGGTGTTCGATCGGCGAGATGTGGTCGCGGCCGATGTTGAGGAAGCACGCCACGTCAAACGGCAGATTCTCGACGCGTTGGTACTTGAGCGCCTGGCTCGAGACCTCCATGACCATGGACTGGCGACCGGACGTGCGGCAGTTGGCGATATGGCGCCAAACCTCGGGGGCCTCGGGCGTGGTGTTGGTGCTCTCGTAGCACTCGATACCATCGTCGGTACTCACCGAGCCGATCATGCCGCAGGACTCGCCCGCCGCCTTGATGATGGACTGGAGCATAAAAGCGGCCGTGGTCTTTCCCTTGGTGCCGGTGATGCCCACGATCTTGACGTCGTGGTCGGGACGGTCGTAGACCTCCGGCGGCAACAGGGCCATGGCCGTGCGAACACTATCAACAACCAGCATCGCAGCACCGCTCTCCTGCGCCAGCGGCTCCAGAGACTCGACCAGCGACTCCTCGCACACAAATGCGACGGCGCCCGCATCGAGCGCCATGCTCAAAAACGCGGGCTTAAAGGCAGCACCTTTGCAAAAGAATACGTCATCTGCCGAGACCGCGCGCGAATCAAACGAGCAGCCGGTCACGGCACGCTCGTCAACCTGCTCTGATGCGCGCAGCTCGCCGCACACATCGAGAAGCTTGGCAAGCGTATCGACCGTGGTCACGGTCGCGGAATCCGAATGGTGCATCTTTCACCTTTCTCAGCCATTTGGCAGGGACGGTTTTTATAGTAACTGAAACGCACCCACGCAAAAACGGCTCCCGGAGGAGCCGTTACGCGCAGGCGTTCGTAAGCCGAGGCTAGGCAGCCTGAACAGCGGGCTGGTCCTCGTCGATAAAGAAGCGCTTGTACCACACCAGGAACACGAGCGGCGTATAGATCTTGCGCTGGAAATCGCCCTTGCCCGCAAAGTGCAGATCGAGCAGGTGCATGAGCTCGTCGGTATCGAAGAACTCGCTTGCCCACGGCGCGGTGAAGTACTCCTTGACATAGTCGTACCACTTTTGCTCGCGCAGCCAGTAGACAATCGGCACCGGGAAGCCCACCTTGGGACGGGTGGCCCACTCATCGGGCAGCGACTTGTTGGCAGCGTGGCGGAGTACCTGTTTGTTGCCGTTCTCGTTGATGCGGTAGCGATCGGGAATGTGCTCGGCGAACTCCATGACTTTGCGGTCCAGGAAGGGCACGCGCAGCTCCAGCGAGTGCGCCATGCACATCTTGTCGGCCTTGAGCAGAATGTCGCCCGGAAGCCACATGTTCATGTCCAGGTACTGCTTCTTGACCAGCTCGGGCTGACCCTTCACGCGCGCATAGATGGGAGCGGCAAGCTCGAAGGCGCCGTCGCCGGTGTTGTACTCGGGCTTGAGCACGCCGTCGACCTCGCGCTCCGGCCATACCAGAGCCTGTCCCAGGAACGACTTCTCGGGGATCTCGGCACCCTTGACCAGGAAGTTATGCCCCTTGAAGTACGGCATATGCAGCGCCAGGTTACCGAGCGCGCGACGGATGGGCAGCGGCACCATCTTTTTGTACTTGCGCACCGGAACCGTATCCTCGTAGTAGGCGTAGCCGCCAAAGAGCTCATCGGCGCCTTCGCCCGAAAGCACGACGGTAACGTCCTTGCGGGCCATCTCGGCCAAGAACCACAGCGGCACGGAAGACAGGTTGGACTGCGGCTCGTCCATGTGATACTGGATGTCCTCGAGCGCACCGAAGAACTCGTCGGCGGTAATCATCTTGCGAACGTTCTCGACGCCGAGCTTATCGGAAAGTTCCTTGGCGTAGTTGGTCTCGTTGAAGTTCTTGTAGTCAAAGCCCACCGAGAAGGTCTTGTCGGGCATGAGGCAAGCGGCGATGTAGCTGGAGTCGACGCCACCGGAGAGGAACGACGCGACCTTGACGTCGGCGATGCGATGGGCCTCGACGCTCTCGTGCACGACCTCGTCCAGCTCGTCGACATACTCCTCGAACGGCTTCTCGACGGCAGAGTAATCGCAATCCCAGTAGCGCTCGATGTTCATCTTGCCGGTCGGGATATCGACGGTAAAGTAGTGCGCCGGCGGCAGCTTGTAGACACCCTCGAAGAAGGTCTCCTCGGTTGCCGAATACTGCAGCGTCATGTACGGACGCAGAGCCTTTTTGTTGACCGCCTTGTGGAAGTGCGGGTAGTCCAGGAAGCTCTTGATCTCGGAACCAAAGAGCACGCCCGGAGCGCCGTCGCCCGCATCGGCCATGGGATAGTAGTAAAGCGGCTTGATGCCAAAGATGTCGCGGGCGCCAAAAAGCTTGTTCTTCTTTTTGTCCCAGATGACGAAGGCGTACATACCGCGCAGGCGATCGAGGACGGCCTCGCCCCACTCCTCGTAGCCGTGCAGGAGACTCTCGGTGTCGGCGCCGCAGTGGAACTTGTAGCCCTTGGCCTCGAGCTCGGAACGGAGTTCTTGGAAGTTGTAGATCTCGCCGTTGAAGACAATGACGACGCTGCCGTCCTCATTGGCCATGGGCTGGGCGCCGGCCTCGGTCAGGTCGAGGATCGACAGGCGGCGGAAGCCGAGGGCAACGCGGCCGTCGATAAACTGACCGCCCATGTCGGGACCGCGATGGACGATGCGGTCCATCATCTTGGTGAGCACCTCGGATTGGTTATCCGTCCCACCGACAAAACCGACAAAACCGCACATATACTATCCCCTCTGCTGTTGCTGGGCATCAAATCGAATCAGTAGCTTTTGAGTATACCCGAGGGCGTAAAGAGGGGCGGAATGTTCAGGCAATCTCAACTGAATCAGCTCCGCTGTGACACGCGCGAGTTACCTTTAATGGATATGAGGTGAATGAGGCGATTGTTTTGCTATACTCTCTCCGCACGGGCGATTGGCGCAACGGTTAGCGCAGGTGCTTTACACGCACAAGGCTGGGGGTTCGAATCCCTCATCGCCCACCACTGATTTGATAGGCTCCCAGCAATGGGAGCCTTTCTTTTTTGGGCCCATCGCAGAGGGATTCGAACCCGACAGGGTGCGGAGCTGAGGAAACGCGAAGCGTTTCCAGCGCAGCACGCGAGGAGCGGAGCGACGAAGCGGGGCGCGGGCGGCGCCAGCCGCACGCGGACATCCCTCATCGCCCACCACTGAATTGTTAGGCCTCCAGCGATGGAGGCCTTTCCTTTTTCAGGCCCAGCGCATGGGATTCGAACCCTAAGGACCCCTTATTTCAAGGTCCGTGGTCAAAAAATGGCAAAAATGAGTACTGCTACTTTGCTTGCAACATATAAACAGATAGTGTTTGCTTAGGTTACGCAACATATGTCCATTATAAGGACTAACAGTCAGATCAAAATCGTGTATTCATCGCCATTTCGACTTGCCATCTGGCCTTATTAGTCCAAAATTGCTGCTACCAAATCGGTAGCAGTACTCATATTTAATGTTTTTTGACCAGCAGGTCTCCCTGCCTTAGCAAATCTAAGGCAAAACGGGCTCCAGACCGCTGAATCATGCCGCATAGGGCACGTCCGCAGTCCGGAATCCGGTCCAAATTGAGTTATTGCGCCGCGTTAGCCCAAGACACCCGACAGAATCTCGATCAGACTGTCTACGTCAGCTTCCTCGCAGACGAGCGGCGGCAGGAAACGCAGCGTATGCGCACCTGTAGCGTTGATCACGGCACCAGCCCCCAATGCACGGGCCACAACGTCGTGTGCATCACCCGCAGTATCGTCCAGATCGCAGCCGAGCATCAGGCCACGGCCACGCACCTCTACCACATGCGGAAGCTTAGCCAGCGCCTGCTCCATATAGGCACCCACCTTGGCAGCATGCTCGGCATAATCGCCACGCACAAGCGCGGAGAGCGTCGCGGCACACGCCGCGATGGCCAAGCAGCTACCGCCAAAGGTCGAGCCGTGGTCGCCCGGCTTAAACACGTCGGCAATCTCCTTCTTCGCCACGACGGCACCCATGGGCACGCCATCAGCAATGCCCTTGGCAAGGCTCATGATGTCGGGCTCCACGCCATAGGTCTGGAACGCAAACGGCTTACCCGTGCGGAAGATACCGCACTGGACCTCGTCGGCGATAAGCACGGCGCCCACTTCGTGTGCCAGGTCGCGCGCTGCCGCCATAAACTCCTCGGTCATGGGGTGCACGCCACTCTCACCCTGGATCGGCTCGAGCATCACGGCACATATTTCGCTCCCCAGCTGCTTAAAGATCGCACGCAGCTCATCGACATCGTTGGGCGTGCAGGCCACAAAGCCACCCGGCAGCGGACGGAAACTATCCTGCAGCCAATCCTGCATGGTGGCGGCAATGGTCTCGAGCGTACGGCCGTGAAAACCGCCGCGCATGCACACGATGGTGTTACCGCCGTTACCGGCACGCTTGGCGTACAGGCGCGCGAGCTTCATCGAGCCCTCGTTGGCCTCGGCGCCAGAGTTGGCAAAGAAGGTCTCCCAAACCTGCTCATCCGCAGCCGGGGCACCAAGAGCAGCTGCCGTGGTCTCATCGCCGGCGACAATGGCATCGGCAAGCACGCGCGCACCATCTACGTCGTCGTTAGCAAGCTTGGACAGCAGCGCCGCGACCTGCCCGCGCTGCTCGATGTAGAAGTAATTGGAGACATGCATGAGCTTTTTGGTCTGTGCCTCGAGCGCCGAGAGCACAGCCGGGTCGCCATGACCTAGGCTGCACACGCCGATGCCGGCAAGAAAGTCGAGGTACTCACGGCCATCGTCGCCGGTGAGCTTCATGCCGTGACCCTCGACAAACTCGACCGGAGAGCGGCCAAAGGTATGCATAACGTAATGGGATTCAAGCGATTGCTGAGCTGCAAGTGACATGGGATGCCTTTCGTTGGGCGCCAGACGGCGCGGGGCTATGGGTGCAGGAATGGGGCGGCTGCGGGTCAGCTAGACCGTCTGAAGCTTCTCGACCTCGTCAAGGTTCTCGGTCAGACGCGCAGCAAACGTCGAAAGCGGATGCGGATGCGTATCGAACTCGTAAGCCGTCTCGGTGGAATGGATCACGGTGCCGACGCCGGCATCGGTCAGCAGCTCCAGGAGCAGCGAATGCGGCGTAGTACCGTTAATGATGTGGGCGCGAAATACGCCGCCGGCAAGCGCATCGACGGCCGCGCGCAGTTTGGGAATCATGCCCTTATCGACCTCGCCGCCGTAGAGCATCTCGTTAACCTCGTCGAGCGTTAGGTTGGAGATAAGCGAGTCCTTGTCGCTAAAGTCCTTGTACAGGCCATCGACATCGGTCAAAAAGATCGCCTTATGCGCGTGGAGCGCCGCGGCAACGGCACCGGCGGCGGTGTCGGCGTTGATGTTGAAGAAACCGCCGTCCTCCCCCGCCGCGACGGTAGCGATGACGGGGATGTACTCGCTATCGAGTAAGCGCTCGATATAGTCGGTGTTGACGTGCGTCACTTTGCCCACGCGACCGAGCTCGGGGTCGAGCGGCTCGGCGATGAGCGTGCCGGCATCGCTGCCCGACACGCCCACGGCCAGGTTGCCGTGGTGGTTGATGGCAGCAACCAGCTCCTGGTTAACCTTGCCGCCCAGCACCTCGCGCACGATATCCATAGTCGCCGGCGTGGTCACGCGCTGGCCGTTCTTAAACTCGACGGGAATATCGTAATGGCTCAGCGCCTCGTTGATAGCCTTGCCGCCGCCGTGCACGATAACGGGGCGCATGCCGATGATCTTGAGCAAAACGATGTCGCTCATCACGTCGCGGCGCAGCTGCTCATCAACCATGGCGGCTCCGCCATATTTGATAACAACCGTCTTGCCGGTCAGGTTCTTAATCCACGGCAGTGCCTCGAACAGCAACTGCGCGGTTGCTTCGTTGGACTCGCTCGAGCGACAATCGCGTGCGAATTTCATAATCTGCCTCGTCTTTCGTATCGTTATCGCGCCGTGCTCCGCTGTCCGCAATCGCGGCAAGATGCGCAGCGTGCCCGGAATCTAGGAACGGTAGTCGCCGTTGATGGAGATGTACTCATGCGTGAGGTCGCAGGTCCACACGGTCGTTGCCGCGTCGCCTGCGCCCAGGTCGGCCGAGATCACGATCTCTGGCGCCTCGAAACGTCGTAGAGCCTCGTCCTCGTCAAAGGGAACAGTCAGACCATCGCGACAGACAGGCATGCCCATCATGTCGATGGAAACGTCTTCCTGATTAAACTTCACGCCGCACTTGCCGAGTGCCATAGCAACGCGACCCCAGTTGCAGTCGTGGCCGGCGATGCAGGTCTTAACGAGCGGCGAGTTGGCAACGGCACGGGCGGCGATATCGGCTTCCTCGTCGTTCACGGCGCCGGTAACGTTGACCGTAACAAGCTTGGATGCGCCCTCACCATCGGCGGCGATATTGCGCGCCAGGCTCTCGCACACCTCGTGCACAGCAAATGCCAACTCGTCAAAGGCATCGGAGCCCTCAACGATAGGCTCGACATCTGCGGCAGCGGCGCCGGAGGCAAGCATGATGCAGGTGTCGTTGGTCGAGGTGTCGGAATCGACCGTTACCTTGTTGAAGGTCTGTTTGACGGTCGAGAGCAGCAGGGCATGAAGTGCCGCAGGCTCGACGGGGGCATCGGTGGTGATAACTGCGATCATGGTGGCCATGTTGGGCATGATCATGCCCGAGCCCTTGCACATTCCGCCTACCGTATAGACATTGCCCGCATGACCCGCAGCCTCACTGACGTAGGACACGGCGTACTCCTTGGAGTGCGTGTCGGTCGTCATGATGGCGCGAGCGGCATCGGCGCCACCGTGAGCGGAGAGCGCCTCGTAGGCAGCAGGAATGGCAGTCTCAAATGTGTCGATGGGCAGAATCTGTCCAATCACGCCTGTGGATGCAACTAGGATCTGCTGGGATTCACAGCCGATGACCTGCGACGCGATGTTGCAGGTCTCGCGCGCGCATGCAAGGCCGGTCTCACCCGTGGCGGCGTTGGCATTGCCAGAGTTGATCGAAACGCCGGCGATGATACCGTAGCCCTTGTCGGCACCGCCCAGGTTGGCACGGCTCACCTGCACGGGCGCCGCGCAAAAGCGATTGGTGGTAAACACGCCGGCACCGGGACAGGGTTTATCGGGCACGACGAGCGCGTAATCCAGACGCTCGGGGTTCTTGCGGAACCCAGCGTGGATGCCTGCAGCCTTAAAACCAGCCGCAGCCGTAACGCCACCCTCGACGGCGCGAATCTTGATATCAAACAGCTCGGTATTCATCGTCTTTATGACTCCTTATGTCAAACAAAAAACGGACATCGGTTGGTGCGCCATGCCAGTCGTAATCATGAGACCGGCTTAAGAGTGGCGCCCCACTCGATGCCCGACTACCAAATCGTTAACAATCGAATGTGCTACACCGGGCACGCCACTGTGGGCAAGCCTCGTCGCTCGTCAAAGCCAAAGACGATATTGGCGCACTGGACCGCTTGGCCCGCAGCGCCCTTGCACAGATTGTCGATGGCGCCCGTCGCCACCAGCACGCCCGCGCGCTTGTTGAGCGCGAGGCCAATCTGGGCGGCGTTGGTGCCGACAACCGAAGCCGTCTTGGGCTGCTGGCCGGTATCGAGCACGCGCACAAAGGTGCGACCGGCATAGAACTGCTTGTAATAGTCGACAACGTCCTCAAGAGCCAAGGAGTCGATGGCCTGCGGCGCGAGCGGCATCGTCACCGTGGAGAGCAGACCACGCTTGAGCGGTGCCAGGTGCGGGGTAAAGACGACGCGATCGGTCAGGCCAAGGATTTGCTCAATCTCGGGCGTGTGGCGATGCTTACCCACGCCGTAGGCCTCCAAGTTCTCGTCGGCGCTGCAAAAATGCGTACGAGCGTTGCAGGACTTGCCGGCACCCGTCACACCGCTGATGGCATCGACAATCACGGGACCGTTCTCGGCCACCCAGCCCGCACGCACGGCAGGAGCGGCAGCAAGGCTCGTTGCGGTGGGATAGCAGCCGGCGCAGGCGACCAGCACGGGCCTGCCAGCAGCATGGCTGGAAACAGCGGTCTCTAAGTCCTGGCAGAACAGCTCTGGCAGACCGAAGGCACGTGTCTTGAGCAACTCGGGGCTCGTATGCTCGGCGGCATACCATGTCTCAAAGACAGACGCGTCGCTCAGACGGTAATCGGCCGAAAGATCAAAGCAGGAGACGCCCGATGCAAGCAGGGCGGGCACCTGCGCCATGGCCGCGGTATGCGGCACGGCCAAGAAGACGGCGTCGCAGGATTTAAGCTCGGGCGCGTCATGCGTGGTGAAAACCAGGTCGCTCACACCAGCAAAGCTCGGATACACCGCGGACAGCGGCTGGCCGGCATCGGCGTTGGACGTAATGGCAACAAGTTCAAACTCGGGATGGCCGAGCACGAGGCGAATGAGCTCGGCTCCGGCATATCCAGCCGCGCCGACGATTCCAACCTTCAAAGACATATCAGACTCCTTGTCTGCGATTTATGCACCGATGCGCATTTCGCAGCGGTCGTTATGAAGTGGGTTGAAACTTTAGCACCAAAAGATGCATTTACACGTAAATGGTTTACATATTCATGCATTGAAACATTCCCGACACATTCGCTTGAAGGAATTGACAAATGGAGCGGGCCCCGTATTGACCGGCGCTCCTAACGGCGCCGGGCAATACGGGGCCCGCCCATGCGAAAACCAAGTTGTTAGGATGCTGTCTCTTATACACATCTCCGAGCCCACGAGACTACGCTGCATCTCGT
>URGY01000012.1 GCA_900547505.1 uncultured Collinsella sp. | reverse complement strand
GCCTGTTGGTGCTGCCGAAATCCAAGATGGCGCCGAGGACGAGCCCGTCGAGGCCAACTCTGACGAAGAGCAATACGCGGCAGCCGAGCAAGATGATTCGACCGAGGTCGAGCAGGAGGAAGTGCCTGCGGTTTCCGAGACTCCCGAGACGGATGAGTCGAGGCCTTATTCCACGCAGATTTTCACCATGCCGACCCCGAGTGGTTCCGGTGCCACGGTTGCCAATGTCGCTCCCACCCAGGACGAAACGGTCGATTCCCTTATGGCCCAGATTTCCTCCCAGGCATCGCCGCGCCCGCAGATGAATGTTCCCGATCCGGCGTCGGCACCGTCGCCTGCACCTTCCTCGTCTCCGCTGGCTTCGGTCCCCGATCCGTCGCTGCCGTCTATGAAGCAGGCAAACGTTGCGTCTCGCACGTCGCTGTTCGACCTTCCCGACCCCTCCGCACAGGTCAACGATCCCTTTGCTACTGCCCAGGGCCCCGAACCCACATCGGCACCCGTTGCGCCTCCTATGCCCGTTGCGTCGGGCGCACAGCCGATCGAGACCATTTCGGCTCCCGCCCCGGCGGCACCCAAGTCTCGTAAGCGCGGCCTGGGTGGTCTGTTCGGCCGTAAAAAGAAAAACGAGCAAGACAGCATGAGTGACTGGCTGGGCGTCGAAGACGATTACGATGCCAAGAAGTCCGGTCGCGGTATCGGTTCGTGGGATAACTTCGAGGACGATAACGATGGCTGGAAGGGTGGCGCTACGTCTTCCGATGGCGCTTCTTCCGAAGATATGCTCTCGGCTGTCGCCTCTATGGGCGATGATGAGCTGCTCGGTCACGATATCTGGTTTGTGGCAACGGGCGCCTCGGATTGTGATGGCGCCGGCATGAAGGCCTTCTTGGCTTCGCATCGCGATAAGCTCCGCGGCGTATTCTTTATCAATCTTGAATCCGTCGGCGCCGGTAGGCTTTCGGTGGTGACGGTCGAGGGCGAACAACAACTGCTCAAGGGCGATCGCCGCATCATGAACCTGGTCAGCAAGGTCTGCAAGTCGTTCCATGTCGATTGTGGCGCGCTCGAGATGCCCTATGCCAAGACCGATGCCTATGCTGCGCTCGAGGCGAGCCGCCGAGCCCTTACCATCGCCGGCGTGGACGGCACGCGTCTGGCTTGCGCTCGTACCGAGGACGACCTGCCCCACAATGTCAACCCGACGAACATTGCCACGGTATCCGAGGTCGTGACCGAGGTTATCCGCCGTTCGTAGACGGAGCTCTAAGGAGTCAACGTGTTTTCGTATATTAAGCGCCATTGGCCTGTCTACGTGATTTTGACCTTGATTGCCATTGCGTTAGGATTTGGGGCTGCCTACATCGTGGGTGCAAAGGGCTCGACCCCCGCCTCCGCAATCAGCGAAGAGGTGGAGCAAGAACAGAGTACGGGTGCCGATGGGATTCCTGAGTCCGAGCAGGCAATCGTTGATGGTGGATCTTCGTCTGCAGAGTAGATGCGGCGATTTAAATGATTGAAAGCGGGCGAGCTAGGGGACTGGCTCGCCCGCTTTTTCATCGCGCTAGCGCTTCTTTGGGATCGACCTAAGGCGAGCGAACCATAGGGCTGCGGCACCCGAGGTCAGGAGCGCGGTGATGCAAGCGGCGATGGGAACTGATCCTGTTGCCGGTAGGTCCTGCGGTAGGGTACAGCGTTGAATGACGCTGTCCTCGTCATGTGACTCAAGTTTATCGCCGCCACCGTTGCGGCAAAGATCGACGCGCGCGCTGTTGGTGAGTGCGGTTTGGGGCGTATAAGCCGACGTTGCCTGCATGTGTACGACTGCGCCCCGAGCGTCTGTGCCAAGGATTGCTTTGGCATCGTCAAGGTCGTCGTGCTCATCTTTGAGATCATCGCGGGTCCAAGAATCCGCATCGCTTCGAGTCGTAAAGTCGGCGGCTACCGCACCGTATTCAATTCGAATGCCCGTTACGACGGTATTGGATGCAAGGTCGAGCTCTTCCGCCTCGAGTGTGGTGGATTCCGTGGTCGAGACATCCGCCTTCCAGAGGCGCCAGCCGTCGTAATCGACGAGGCGACAGTCCTCACCAAGGCTCTCTTTTACTTCGTCGGACTCAAGCCAAGGATTTTCGTGCCCATCGTCAAGTGTCGCGTTCGCCGGTTCATCGACGTCTGTCGAGTCCAACGGCGTCGTGCGATACCACACGTTGCACAGACCGTTGAGGTCGCCGATGGCGACGGGGGTTTCGATTGAGATGAATCTCGCCGTGCCGTCTTTGGCGCACTCAAGATCATCGGTAATCGTAAACTCATCAACCCAAGTAGCGGAATCGTTTCGAGCATCGATGGTATAGGAGAAAAGCCCATCACTATTGGTTTGCGTCGTGGCGCGGTTTTTACCATCGCCGTTAGCCAACAGGCCCTTTTCGATAGGTTGGACAAGTTCCTGACGCTTGTCGACCTGCCCCTTGATCTCGATGGGCGCATCCTTCATCGCGACGGATTGGACTTCTCCCGTATCTTTTATTTCAAACGTTATCTCCTCGGCAAGGTCATAGGTCCGCGGAGACATCATTTCGCGCAACGAGTAGGTGCCAGGTGCAAGATGTTCGACGCGGTGCGGCTTGTCGGATGAGGTCCAGGAGTCTATTTCGGTTTTATCGGGACCATATAAGGTGAGCTGTGCGCCTTCCACTTCCTGCTCACCGCTTGCATCGACCTTGGAGATATCAACCTTGGTGTAATCGTCGGATACGTTAAGCCGTGCTTCTACAACGGGTGTTTTCTGGTCGGCATAAGTAAGGTCGACAATATGGGATGTCCGATCGAGTAAGAAGCCTGCCGGCGCTTGAGTCTCGACAACCTCGTAGCGTGCGGTGCCAGATCCCAGCGGGAGGTCGTCCGCGCGTGCTTCTCCAGTTTCATCCGTCGTGACGGCAGCGACAGTCTCACCGTCGAGCGCGGCAATGCTACCGTCGGGGCGCACGATATCACCCGAGGCACGGATCTCAAAGACGGCGCCCGCGAGGCTGCTGCCGTCTACGGCATCGGTTTTAACGATCCTGATGTTTCCGGTCGCGGCGTGGTCATAATACGAGGCGATTACAACGGGCGTTAGGTTCATGTCGGCGGGTATGTTTACCTCGATCTCTTCGCCGACAAGATAGGGCTCTTTGGCCGAGGCTTCGCGTACATAATAGGTGCCCGGCACGAGCGATTCTGGCAGTGTGACGGTCCCGGTCGCGTCAGTCGTAAAGGTGTCCATTACGTTATGTGCTGGATACCAGCAAGTTTGTGAGACAGGTTCGTGATTGCTGTCGAGGAGTTGGAAGGTGAATCCGGCTAGTGGAACAGAAGCGCCTGTTTGGGCATCGCGTTTTACAATCTGGAGATGCGTCGACAGAGCGTGGTTGTCCACGATATATTGAAGCTCGGCGCCGTTGGAAATCTGATTGGCCCCGACGGTCCATTCCCCTGCACGTTTAAAACCCTCGGGGACGGTTTCCGGAACCTCGCGAATCGTGTAGCCGGCACGGTCGTATGGGACGGCTCCGTGGACACCGGCGGGTCGCTTGCCTGTGCCGAACCATGCTTCGGGCTGATCTTTGGTGGAGGCAAAGCCATAGATGTTTGTGGTCAATGTGCCAACAACCTGCTGAGAGCTGTTGCTGACAACTTCAAAGACAACACCACCCGCCGGCTGCTCCAGGCCGGATTGGTCGCTATTGCCGTAATCCTTGAATTTGGAAATCTCAAGGTCAAACGCAATGGGGATATCGGAAATGCGAGATTCGATCTCGACTACGCCTGAATCGCCGAGCTGGTCGGCTCCAACGGTATAGGTCCAGCTGTCGTTGGATGGCAGGTAGCCCTCGGGGGCTTTTGATTCGTAGATGGTAAAGGTTCCTAAGGGGACATCGACGAGGGTAGCCCGACCGCTTTCGTCAGTCGTGAGAATTTGCGCCCATCCAGGGGTTGATTGCGACACACACGTGAACTCTGCTCCTGCGAGTGAAGATCCCACCTGGGGGCCGGCATTCGTCGCGGCATCGAGTTTTACGATACGCAGGTTGATGGTGCCGGGCTGTTCATCAATGGCGACCCGCCCGCCGTCATTCCCCGTGGTAAAGGCAATACGATCGTGGCGGGGGACATAGCCGGCCGGCGCCTTCGTTTCAACTAGGTAGTATGCCGTGTCGGGCAGAAGTGTTGCTTGCGCCCGACCGTTGCTGTCCATCTGGATGGTGCCGACACGCGCGCCGCTGGCGCTCTCAAAAATATCGAATGTTGCCCCGTCAAACTGATAAGTATTGTTTCCGCTGGTAATGGCAGCGTTTGCAGACTGCTTTTGGAAGGAAACAGAGACCGCCGGCAGTACATAGAGCATGTCTTGACGTCTGCTGCCGCCCGATACGGTTCCTAGATAGCGCCGCGCGCGGTGCGGTGCGGCTTTGATGCTTCCTGATTTTGCGCTGTCGTGGAGCCACCGCGCCGCCGCCACGACTTCATTGTCAGCGGTAAAGTGCCCACTCTTGGTTTTGCCCTGAGCGGTCGTGTAGGAGTAGGTACCGTCGACATGGGTAGTGCCGTTGAGCATCCATACGGCAAGCTGGGTTGCGGCGCGGGCGCGATCGGGTGAAAGATGGTAACCGCCAAACGACGTGGCGGTAGGATATCCGTGACAAACGATTGCCGCGAACTCGTCGTCGAGCCACACCCAGCCTTGATCAAAGTTGAGCCATGGGCCGCCCGGCTTGGTGGGGCCGGGGCGCTCTTGGTTCATGCAGTAGGCAATCGAGGCGTCTTGAGCTTCATACTTGCCGATGAAGAAGGGCCCACAATCATCGCTAATAGTGCGGAAGCCGAGCTGGTCGTAGCCATCGACGGCAAATGCGGCTCCCGGTGCCAGGCAGCCGAAAAGCAGGAAGAGGAGCAGGAGCAGCGGACCTGTTGCGATTGCGCTGTGGACAGAGTGCGTGGGTGCGTTGGACATGGCTGCTCCTTATCCCTCGTGCGCCGCACGGGGAGGCTGCGACGCGTAGGATGAGGCTACCCCCGAGGTTCATGCGGGTAAGTACCGGAGCCTGACCAAAAGCTTGCCCAATTCCTGACAAATTGAGCTCAAATACAACAATCAAGCAAAAGTGCAGGTAGAAGATAGGGAGAACAGGAAGTCAAAGGTCCTCGTCTCCACAATTGACGTGATTTTCAAACGAATCTCCACAGCTAAAACAAGCATCGCCACCCTTGTATCGAACAAGACAACCGCGTTATACTATCCCCCACATATGCGGGCATCGCCAAGTGGTAAGGCATCAGCTTCCCAAGCTGACACTCGCGGGTTCGAGTCCCGTTGCCCGCTCCATTCGAATTTCAGGCACGGTAACGTTTCGTTACCGTGCCTTTTTCAATAAAGTGCCGGGACTCGAACCCGACAGGGTGCGAGCGTTAAATAAACGCGAAGCGTTTATAGCGAGCAGGCAAGGTCGCCGATAGGCGACCGCAGCCGGTGCGGATTTGCGAAGCAAATACGCGGACGTCCCGTTGCCCGCTCCATCGAGCATGGGAGACAGCCGGGAGTGTCAGATTCAACCCATATTGCCCGCGCATAGGCGTAGGTCCGGGACATGCCGACCGCAGCCGGTGCGTACTTGCAAAGCAAATACGCAGACGTCCCGTTGCTTGCTCCAATTCCAAAATGTTAGGTTAATGCCTGCTGCCCATACTTGCACCTGCGCACGGTACAATGGTTGGGTTACGACCAACGTGCCAATAACCAAAAAGGAGCCGCTATGATCGATCGCTATACCCGCCCGGAGATGGGACACATCTTCTCCCTCGAGAACAAGTACGCCATTTGGCAGGAAATCGAGGTTCTGGCCTGCGAGGCCCAGGCGGAGCTCGGCAAGATCGGTATTTCCAAAGACGAGGCCCAGTGGATCCGCGACCATGCCAACTTTGAGAAGGCGAAGGTCGATGAGATCGAGGAAGTCACGCGCCACGACGTCATTGCCTTCCTGACCAACATGAAGGAATACATCGATGCCGATGTTCCCGAGGGCGACCCCAAGCCCAGCCGCTGGGTTCACTATGGCATGACCAGCTCGGATCTGGGCGACACGGCCCTGTGCTACCAGCTCACCCAGGCCTGCGACCTGATCATCGAGGACGTCAAGAAGCTCGGCGAGATTTGCAAGCGTCGCGCCTTTGAGGAGCGCAACACGCTCTGTGCCGGCCGCACTCATGGCATCCACGCCGAGCCGATGACCTTTGGCATGAAGTTTGGCTCTTGGGCCTGGGAGCTCAAGCGCGATCTGGATCGTCTTGAGGACGCTCGCAAGAATGTTGCCTTCGGTGCCATCTCCGGTGCCGTCGGCACCTACAGCTCCATCGAGCCGTTCGTCGAGGAGTACGTCTGCGAGCACCTGGGCCTGGTTCACGACCCGCTGTCCACGCAAGTTATCAGCCGCGACCATCACGCCTATCTCGCCGGCGTTCTCGCCACCACCGCGGCCACCTGTGAGCGCATCGCTACCGAGGTCCGCAACCTGCAGAAGACTGATACGCTCGAGGCCGAGGAGCCGTTCCGTAAGGGCCAAAAGGGCAGCTCCGCCATGCCGCACAAGCGCAACCCCATCACCATGGAGAAAGTCTGCGGCCTGTCGCGCGTCGTGAAGGCCAACGCGCAGGTTGCCTTCGACAACGTCGCCCTGTGGCACGAGCGTGACATTTCGCACTCCTCTGCCGAGCGCGTCGCCCAGGCCGACAGCTTCATCGCGCTCGACCACATGTTCCAGTGCCTCATCCGCGTTATCGACGGCCTGCAGCTGTACCCTGCCCGCATGATGGCCAACCTCAATAAGACCCGCGGCCTCATCTTCTCCTCCAAGGTCCTACTGGCCCTCGTCGATACGGGCATCACCCGCGAGGACGCGTACGCCATTGTGCAGGAGAACGCCATGGCAACCTGGCACGAGGTGCAGGATTGTGTCTCCGGCCCTACCTTTAAGGAACGTCTCGAGGCCGATCCGCGCTGCACCGTCAGCCAGGAGAAGCTCGACGAGATTTTTGATCCGTGGGACTTCCTCACCCGCATCGACACGGTCTTCGATCGCCTGGAGCAGCTGAGCTTCGAGTAGGGTTAAACTAATTCGACTGCTTGCGGTTGCATTTGGACCATTGGCGCCTTGCCCGTCTTGGGCGAGGCGCTTTTTTATTGCCGCATCAGCCTCGGGTATAAAATGAAATCCGACTGCTGTTTCGATGAAGGGAGGCGCGTGCCCGGACGTATCAAGCGAGTCGCCATTGTCTCGTTTACGCTCATGTTCCTTGTTGCTGCCTGTGTGGCCGCCCTGACGTATACCGTTCGAAGCAGTTCTTCCTCCTCGAATGAAGCCGACAAAGATCTCCCGGTACTCAAAATCGGCGTTACGGATAACGACCCCTATGTGTATATCGATACCACGGGCGATTACGCCGGTATCGATATCGACATCGCCCGCGAGGCCTGCAAGCGTGCGGGGCTCAAGCCACAGTTTGTCGATATTGACTGGAACGATCGCGACCGGCTGCTCAAAAACGGTGATATCGATTGCCTGTGGTGTGATTATTCTCCCTGTTATCGCGAGGATAAGTATTACTGGACCGAGCCGTATCTAACCGTGACGGTCTCGGTTGCCGCCAAGAAAACGAGTGGCATCAAGTCCTTGGCGCATCTCGATGGAAGCAAGACCATCGCGGTGATTGCGGGCTCGGTGAGCGAACGCCGATTGCTCGCAGGGGATCTGGAAATCTCGCCGGACGTGCAAATCAAATCGTATGGTTCTGCCGAGCTCTGCAAAGCCGCCCTCGCCAAAGGGTATGTCGACTGTTGGATGGCGGACGTTCAGCAGCTTGACCGACTTGTCGCCCAGTATCCCGGCCTTTACCGCGTGTTCGCTGACAACGTTATGACAGTTGATCTGGGCGTCGCGTTTGATGACAGCTATGAAGGACCGATCGTAAAGGAGCTCAATACCGCATTGTTTGCCATGGATCGAGATGGCACGATTGACCGTATTGTGGGCAATTACAAGACAGGAGCGACGACGGGCGGGCAAGGAGCAAATTCATGACAACTGATGAGCACCGCTTGCATCGAAAGACTCTGACCGTCATAGCTGTCGGCGTTATTGTCAGCGCTGTCTTGTTAGGCCTGTTGTATACGGTTGGAACCCATCGCTGCCTCGAAAAAACGCTTGGGTTTGGCCAAGAAACCATGGTGTTTTTGGAAAACGCTTGCGAAAAATATGATCGCTACGAACAGGGGAGAAAAACCGAGGAGACGCACGATTTGCTCGCCGCGGTCGAATCATTTGCAACGTTCCTGTCCTCTGATCGCGTTGAGGTTAACGACGACCTTATCGAGCAATTTGTCCATGCCGAGAACCTTTCGGGGCTGATGGTCATGGACTCCGATGGCCATATGGCTGCCCACTACGACATCGATGGTCGCGATCCGCTCATGTTGTGGCGAGATGAGTTGGCCTGTTCGCCGGTCGCATCGATGTATCAAGGTTCCAAAGTGACCTACTCAACTGTCGATGAGCGCCGTGGTGTCGTTTTTGCCGTCTGTGCTGTTCCGTATGGCGACGGCGTTGCCCTGGCATACCGCTCACTTGTTTCCGATACGGCGGACGACTATTCATATGCCATAGCCGACGTGCTTTCGAACAGTACCTTCCACCAGGGTCCCACGGTGCTTGTTATGGAGGATGCGGAGATTGTCCCATCCAACAGTGCCGATGCTGACGTGTCGCTCGCCCGACTCCTCACCAGCGTAGGAGTTGAGTGGAAAGACGACGGCCTGACGCGCATCGAATATCGAGGAGACGAATGGTATGCCGTGCGTGCGGCATATAAGGACTACCGCCTGTTTGCGCTATATCCCAAATCTGAGGTCATGTCTGACAGGATTTCATTTGTCGCCGTCGGCGTCTTGGTGTGCCTTGCGTTTTGGGTCGTGGTGCTGTTGGCTCGAAATATCGTTGACCACCGCAATTTGGTCGAAAAGGATAAACAACTCGGCATTATCAATGCCATAAGCGCCATCTACGATTCGACCTTCCTTTTGCATCTCGACACCCTCGAGATCGAGGGAATCAATATGTCGCCGGCGATAGCGAAGATATTTGCCGAGCACAACGAGGCATATGACTTTATGGACACGGTCTGCCGGGATATCGTGAGCCCCGAAAGCCGCGAAGCGGTTGTGGGACTCGTAGATATAAGTACGCTTCGTGAACGTATGGAGGGCGTACCGTACTTGGCTGCCGAGGTGCGAGATTGTCGAGGCGCTTGGTACTCGCTACAGGTTGTCCCCCAGCATCGCGATGAGCAAGGCCGGCTGGAGTCGGTCGTCGTGGCGACGCACAACATATCGATGGTCAAGCATGCCGAGGAGCTGTCATACCAAGATAAACTGACGGGGCTTCGCAACCGTAACTATCTTGAATCGCGCGGAGATAGCCTGGTAAACGAGGGCTTGCCAGTGAGCGTGATTATGGTGGACTGCAATTATCTCAAGCGGACCAACGACATCTATGGTCACGAGATGGGGGATGAACTGCTGCGACGGACGGCGTCCGTGCTGCGGCGGGTGGCTGGTGCGGATTACCTGCCGATGCGCGTTGGCGGCGACGAGTTTTTGCTGGTTTGCCCCCATACTGACAACGAGTCTGCGCTCGGGCTGGAACAGGATCTTCGTCTCGGCCTTGCCGCGGTAAGTGATGAGGCCCTGACGGTCAGCGCGTCGATTGGCGTGGCGACCGTCGAGACGGCTGGAAATACGCTGGCCGATGTATATCGTGTCGCCGACCACGATATGTATCGGGAGAAGCGCGTGGTCCACGCACAGGGTACGGACTGCTAATCTTGCCCCCACTAGTCCAAGCATCGTAGGATGTTGAATCGGTGCTTGCGATAATAAGTCGGCCCAGGCGGGGATAATAGACGTCTGAAATTTCTTTCTGAGAGGGGATCTCAATGATTAGTTTTGACTACAAGCCGCAGGGCGTATGCGCTCGCAATATTCACCTCAATCTCTCTGACGATGGCAGCAAGGTGCTGGGAGTCGAGTTTACCGGCGGCTGTGATGGTAACCTCAAGGCCATCTCCAGGCTGGTCGAGGGTGCTCCTGCCGATCGCATAATCGAGGTTCTCGCCGGTAATACCTGCGGTATGAAAAAGACCTCCTGCGCCGACCAGCTTACGCGCGCTATCGAGGCCGCTCGCGCCGAGATCGCCTAATGGGTATCGCCGATCACATCAAGAACGGAATATCGCGTCGCGGCTTTGTGCTCGGTGGGGTTGCTGCGGGCGCTGCCACGGTGCTTGCCGGATGCTCGAAAAAAACGGGTACCAGCGATGATGCCGCCGGCGAGCCGCAGGTTATCAAGGATGATTCCAAAATCATCTCGATTACGGATGAGTACGAGGCAGTCGACATCGATCTTGAGCCGGCGGCGTCGTGGACGCTGCCTCTGGGTACGCTGCTGTACTACTGCGATGGCGACTATGCTGCGGCAATGATGGCGCCCGCATCGGCACTGCACGCCAACACACTCGGTGTGCTCAACCTGGGCGATGGCTCGCTTACCACATTAATCGAGGATCCTATCGAGGGCACGGGATATGCATTCTACGATGTCCGTGCCGGCGACGGCGTATTCGCGTGGGTTGAGATGAACTTTGCCAATTCATCGTGGAAGCTCTACGCTCAAAATCTGTCGGGCGCTTCGCTCTCTGGCGACGTGGTTGAGCTCGATCGAGGTGGCAAGGACTACGATCCGCCGCTGTTTACGGCGTTCGGGTCATCAGTCATCTGGTATAAAATGCCCTCGGCAGGTGGCAATAAAACGAGTAGCGATTCGTTTTGCTATCGTCGCTCGCTTGATGAATCCAAGGCCGAGACAATTTGGAAATCGACGGGTCGCTTTGCATCGGCCCCGCGCGCGAGCGACGGCATTTTGACCATCTCGCCGCGTGTCCGCAACGACGAGGGCGTCTACTACGGCATAACGGCAATCGATCTGACCGACGGCAACAACACCAAGCGTGCCCAGCTAGTCCTTCCCTCGTCAGTCTCGCCTTTCGAGGCCGTATATATGGGCGATACCTTCGTGTTTTCTATCGAGGCGACCTATAGTGGCGTGGGCAGCCTGGGCAACATGGGCACGTATATCGGTAATGAGGGAGGGCCGTACCTCTTTCTGTCACGCGAGCCGCTCGCATGTGCGGCTGGCAAGAAGAATAAATACCTTGTTAAGGTACAGGCGTCGCATTTCCTGATCGACACCTCTGCCAAGACCTATGGCTCGCTGCTGTCGCCCGACCGCGCTTTGGAGTATGGCGATTATCCAGCTACGGCGGGAAAATCGGACTCATTCCTTACGTACGCCACGGTGCGCAACAGCCAGGGTATACCAGAGACGGTCACTGCACGCCTATTCTCTCTTTAAGCTTAGAGGGGTTAAAAAGGCGCCAACAGGGGAATAAACGCGTTGTAATTGTGAGTACCGCCCGCCGAGCTGCCGCGTCATAGCGGCATCCGGCGGGCTCAGGTGCGTTAAAATGGGCTTGTTCTTAGCTAATTGAGACAGGGGGGCCGTGTTATGGCTTCAGATGCAAAAAAGATTCTGCTGGTCGAGGATGAGAAGGCAATCCGTGACGCCGTCGCTGCCTATCTCGAGCGCGAAGGCTACTGGGTTGTGGGCGTCGGCGATGGCCAGTCCGCGATCGAGGAGTTCGAGAAGCATCAGTTCGACCTGGTCGTGCTCGACCTTATGCTCCCCAAAATCCCCGGCGAGCGCGTTTGCCGCACCATTCGCGATACCTCGGATGTCCCCATCATCATGCTGACGGCTAAGGGTGAGATCGAGGACCGTATTATCGGTCTTGAGCTCGGCGCCGACGACTATCTGATTAAGCCGTTCTCGCCGCGCGAGCTCGTCGCCCGCGTTCGCGCTCTGTTCCGCCGTGCCCATCAGGCCGACGAGCCCGCCGTCGAGGTACTCGACTTCGGCGATCTGGTCATCGATATCTCGGGCCACAAGATCTTGGTCGAGGGCAAGGAAGTCGATCTGACGGCTTCCGAGTTCAAGCTGCTTACCACGCTTGCCCGCCATCCCGGCCGTGTGTATAACCGCATGGAGCTGGTCGAGAAAGTGCTCGGGTATGACTTTGAGGGCTATGAGCGCACCATCGATAGCCACGTGAAGAATCTTCGCGCCAAGCTGGGCGATGATCCCAAGAAGCCCAAGTGGCTCTATACCGTCCATGGTGTCGGCTATCGCTTCGAGGCTCCGGCCAAGACCGATAAGTCGGACGAGAAATAGGGAAATCACATATGACACCTGCGCGCTTTGAAATCGGACAAAAGCACAAGCAGGAGAGCGAGGCGGGTTCCAAGGCTAGTTGGAACACGCCTCGTTCCGATTCACGGCCAACGATGAGCTATCCCTCGCGCATGGCACTTGCTTTTGCTCTGACATCGCTCATGACGGTATTGGTGCTGGTGGGCGTTGTCTCTGTTGTGTGGGGCACGGTCTTTTCGGATTACACACGCTCCAATATCGTCGAAATCGCAAATTCCGCTGCCGAGAAGTTGGCGACCTCATATGAGGAAAACGGCTCTTGGACCGCGGGAGAACTGCGCACGGTCGCAACGTCGAGTTTGGTTTCCGACGATCTGGGCATGCAGGTCGTCAATAAAAAGGGCGTGATCGTTTATGACGATTCCTGGCCCTCGGCAAGCGCCACCGCCGATGTACGCGAAAACCAGGCTACGACCGACGACACGAGCGGCAAGAGGGCATCGCATAGCCCGGTTTCGTCTGCTCCAACCGACTCCGATAGCGTTGCTGACGTCGAGATCGTGACGTCCTCCGGCGAGCACGTGGGCCAGGTCAAATTGTGGGCGATTGGCTCCGATGCCCTGCTCACCAGGGCAGATTCAGCATTCAGAGAGAAGACCTTTAACGCCATGGCCCTCGCCGCGGTTGTTGCAATCTGCATTTCGGTCGTTATCGGATCGCTCGTGTCGCGTATGCTCACCAAGCCGATTCATCGCATCACCAGTACCGCAAAGCAAATCCGTGACGGCGACCTGTCGGCTCGCACGGGGCTGCGCGGTGATGACGAGATCGATCAGCTGGGTGAGACCTTCGATGAGATGGCCACTTCGCTCGAGAAGGATATGAAACACGAGAAGCGCCTGACCTCAGACGTTGCACACGAGCTTCGCACGCCGCTTATGGCCATGCTCGCAACGGTCGAGGCCATGCAGGATGGCGTGTATCCCACCGACGATGAGCATTTGGAGACTGTTGCTTCCGAGACGCGTCGCCTGGCTCGTCTGGTGCAGCAGATGCTCGACCTGTCGCGCATGGAAAACAGCACGGCTCCGCTCAACCTTGAGCCGGTGGACATGGTTCCTTTCGTGCGTTCCATCGTCAATGCCCAGGAGCGCCTGTTTGTCGACCGCGATCTGCGCCTGCGTTTTGCGGACGAGACCCAGGGTCACGACGATGTCGTCGAGGCCGATCCCGACATGATCACGCAATGTGTTATCAACCTCATGAGCAACGCCATGCGCTACACCCCCGAGGGCGGTTGGGTTGTGGTGTCGGTGCTCAGTGACCGCAAGCACGTCAGCATTGCCGTTTCTGATACTGGCATCGGTATTGCCAAGGACGATTTGTCGCGCATCTTCGGGCGGTTTTGGCGCGCCGATGCCAGCCGCGCCCGCGAAGCTGGCGGCTTGGGCGTTGGCCTCGCCGTGACCAAGCAGATCGTCGAGCGTCACCATGGCTACATATCCGTGGAGTCGGAGCTTGGAAAGGGTACGACTTTTACAATTCATCTGCCCCGCGAGCACACGGCAGACGCGGCATCTACTACAATGGAGCACTAGCTTTTCGCTATTCGGTGAAGGAGGGGCCGCGTCCCTGCCGCTCCGAGTTTGCGAAAACATGCGGGAAAGAACCCGCATTTCTGTCGTATTTAGGTAAGGAGTGACTCACGTGACAACGATGGAGCGTCGTCCGGATTCCCGTGGCAAGGTTCGTGATATCTACGATGCCGGTGAAAACCTGCTGATGGTCGCCACCGACCGCATTTCTGCGTTCGACTTCATTCTTCCCGACGAGATTCCGTTTAAGGGAGAGGTACTCAATCGCATCTCGGCATTCTGGTTCGATAAGTTTGCCGACATCGTCCCCAACCATCTCGTTTCCATCGACCCGGCGGATTTCCCCGAGGAGTTTGCTGAGTATCGTGACTACCTCGCTGGCCGCGCCATGCTGGTTAAGAAGGCTCAGACGATTCCTATCGAGTGCATCGTCCGCGGCTATCTGACCGGTTCGGGCAAGAAGACCTACGACGAGAACGGCACCGTCTGCGGCATCCAGCTGCCTGAGGGCCTGACCGAGGCTTCCAAGCTTCCTGAACCGCTGTTCACGCCGTCCACGAAGGCCGAGATCGGTGACCACGACGAGAACATCTCGTTCGAGCGTTGCTGCGAGATCGTGGGCGAGGACATCGCCACGCAGATTCGCGACCTTTCCCTCAAGATCTACAAGGCCGCTGCCGAGTACGCCGCGACCCGTGGCATCATCATCGCCGACACCAAGTTCGAGTTCGGTGTCATAGATGGCAAGGTCACGCTGATCGACGAGTGCCTCACGCCCGACTCCAGCCGTTTCTGGCCTGCTGCCAGCTACGAGGAGGGCAAGATCCAGCCGAGCTACGACAAACAATTCGTCCGCAATTGGCTCAAGGCCAACTGGGATATGGCGGGGGAGACCCCGCACCTGCCCGCCGAGGTCATCGATGGCACGTCCGAGCGCTATCGCGAGGCCTTCCAGATCATCACGGGCTCCCAGTTCACAAGCATGAAGGAGAACGCATAAGTGAGTACCCGTAGCGCCACGAACAAGCGCACGCAATCCCACGAAGTTACCGGGGTTGCGCGCAAGTCTGCCGCATCTGCTAAGCCCGCCCGCCAAGCAGCGAGCTCCGTTCGCGTCGTGCCGGCTTCGTCTAAGGCACGCCGCAAAGAGCTCGAGAAGGGCGAGAACCTCGAGGGCCTCTCTAAAGAGGAGAAGCGCGCCCGCAAGGCCAAGCAGCGCGCCAAGGAGGACCGCATCTATACGGTGTCGAATATCCTCCTCAAGCAGGACGAGGACTACACCAAGCGCCGTCGCATCTGGTGGATTGTGCTCGCCATTGGCATGGTGCTCGTCGTGGCAATTTGGGCCTCGCTGTACTTCGCTCCCGCTGGCATGGTGTCCAGCCCTGTCCAGATGGTCGGCATCGTTTTGTCCTATGTCATCATCCTAGGTGACTTTATCTACGACTTCGCTCGTATTCGTCCCTTGCGCAACATGTACCGCGCGCAGGCCGAGGGCATGTCCGAGAACAAGCTCAACGCTCTTATCGAGCGTTCGGCTGCCGAGGAGGACAAGAAGGACTCCAAGAAGAAGTAGCGTTTGCATACATACTTATCGCTAAGATATAAGGCGCGTCGTTTTTGTGGCGCGCCTTTTTACTGTTCTATAGATAGATGGAGTGGCACATGATTCGAGCTGCCCTGACGGTCGAAGAGGCTCTGGAGGGCATGAAGGCCCTGGAGCCCAAGATTAAAAACTACGCGCGCCTGGTCGTCCGCAAGGGCGTAAACGTCAAGCCCGGCCAGGAGGTCGTCGTTCAGTCTCCGGTCGAGTGCGCGCCGTTTGCGCGCGTGGTGGTCGCGGAGGCCTATGCTGCCGGCGCCGGCCACGTGACGGTCATTTGGGCCGATGATGCCGTGACGAGGCTCACGTACGAGCATGTCAAGAAAAGCTATTTTGAGCAGACGCCCGAGTGGAAGCGCATACAGCTGGATTCCTTGGCCCAGGATGGTGCCTGCTTTGTCTTTATCGAGGGTGCGGATCCTGCGGCCCTCAAGGGCATCGATCCAGCCAAGCCGGCCGCGGCATCCAAGGCGAGGAATACGCAGTGCAAAGTTTTCCGCCGTGGACTGGATTACAACATCAATCCGTGGTGCATCGCCGGGGCTCCGGTCGTGGCATGGGCGCACGAGGTGTTCCCGGGAGACGCCGATGAGGTTGCAATCTATAAGCTGTGGAATGCGATTCTGCACACCGCGCGCGCCGATGGCCAGGACCCGGAGAGCGACTGGGAACTCCATGACGCCGCATTCGAAAAGAACCTGCGCTTCCTGAACGACAATCGTTTCGACTACCTGCACTACACCGCGGCAAATGGAACCGATTTGACGATTGGCATGACGAAGGGTCACGAGTGGGCCGGCGGCAAGGGCAAGACGCCCGATGGACACCCCTTCTTCCCCAACATTCCCACCGAGGAAGTCTTCACCTCACCCGATCGCATGCGCGCCGACGGTATCGTGTATTCTGCCATGCCGCTCATCCACCACGGCAATAAGGTCGACGATTTTTGGATTAAGTTTGAGGGAGGCCGCGTGGTGGACTACGACGCCCGTGTGGGCAAGGCAACGCTCGCAAGTATCATCGATACTGACGAGGGCGCTGCTCACCTGGGAGAGGTCGCGCTCATTTCCAAGAACACGCCGATCCGCGAAAGCGGCGTTCTGTTCTATGACACGCTCTATGACGAGAACGCTAGCTGCCATCTCGCGCTAGGAGTCGGTTTCCCCGAATGCATCGAGGGTGGGTATGACATGTCCAAGGAGGAGCTCCTGGAGCATGGCGTTAACGTCTCGAGCACGCACGTCGATTTTATGATCGGCACGGACGACATCGATATTACGGGCATTACGCCTGATGGACGTGAAGTTGTGATTTTCCAGAACGGCCAATGGAGTTGGGAATAGTCCCAGACCGTGGTACAATGCCACCCGCGGGCCGTTAGCTCAGCTGGCAGAGCAGGGGACTTTTAATCCCAAGGTCCAGGGTTCGAACCCCTGACGGCCCACCCAAAGATTGTTGAGACGGTCAACTTCGGTTGGCCGTCTTTTTTGTCGCCCTTTCATGGGTTCGAACCCGTATCTATCTAAATATAAGAACGCTTGGCGAACAAAACCCGCCTTTTACCGATGGGAAACAAATAACTGATGCCTTTGGAGTAAAGTAGCGCTCCAGAGATGACCGATGTCTCAATACACATAAAACAGCTGGTCATCGCCAATATCAGAAGCCAATGCTTCAGTTTTAACCTCAGTGATGCGACTGAGGGACCTATTCATTTGTGAACAAAATATGGAGTGCGCGATTCCCGCCCACGGGGCCCCTCCGGTCTGGCAATATATCTCCTTGCCGCGCGGCCCGGTCGAACCGGATCAGCCGCGGGGCGTGCACCTTGAGAACCGGATACTGCGAGGATGGACACACAAGCTGTGTCGCATCCGGGCAGACATCGAACCATTTGAAATGGTCTAACTTGGATTTGTTTTTCGCAAGGCCGCCGAGAGGCGGCCCCGAGAAATTCCTTTTCCTATACTAAAACCATATGAATCGAACGGAACCGATCAGCGATGAACTGAGAGGACCGGACGGGCTCGAAGCCCATACATTTTGGACGGAGAGTTCGATCCTGGCTCAGGATGAACGCTGGCGGCGCGCCTAACACATGCAAGTCGAACGGCACCTATCTTCGGATAGAAGCGAGTGGCGAACGGCTGAGTAACACGTGGAGAACCTGCCCCCTCCCCCGGGATAGCCGCCCGAAAGGACGGGTAATACCGGATACCCCGGGGTGCCGCATGGCACCCCGGCTAAAGCCCCGACGGGAGGGGATGGCTCCGCGGCCCATCAGGTAGACGGCGGGGTGACGGCCCACCGTGCCGACAACGGGTAGCCGGGTTGAGAGACCGACCGGCCAGATTGGGACTGAGACACGGCCCAGACTCCTACGGGAGGCAGCAGTGGGGAATCTTGCGCAATGGGGGGAACCCTGACGCAGCGACGCCGCGTGCGGGACGGAGGCCTTCGGGTCGTAAACCGCTTTCAGCAGGGAAGAGTCAAGACTGTACCTGCAGAAGAAGCCCCGGCTAACTACGTGCCAGCAGCCGCGGTAATACGTAGGGGGCGAGCGTTATCCGGATTCATTGGGCGTAAAGCGCGCGTAGGCGGCCCGGCAGGCCGGGGGTCGAAGCGGGGGGCTCAACCCCCCGAAGCCCCCGGAACCTCCGCGGCTTGGGTCCGGTAGGGGAGGGTGGAACACCCGGTGTAGCGGTGGAATGCGCAGATATCGGGTGGAACACCGGTGGCGAAGGCGGCCCTCTGGGCCGAGACCGACGCTGAGGCGCGAAAGCTGGGGGAGCGAACAGGATTAGATACCCTGGTAGTCCCAGCCGTAAACGATGGACGCTAGGTGTGGGGGGACGATCCCCCCGTGCCGCAGCCAACGCATTAAGCGTCCCGCCTGGGGAGTACGGCCGCAAGGCTAAAACTCAAAGGAATTGACGGGGGCCCGCACAAGCAGCGGAGCATGTGGCTTAATTCGAAGCAACGCGAAGAACCTTACCAGGGCTTGACATATGGGTGAAGCGGGGGAGACCCCGTGGCCGAGAGGAGCCCATACAGGTGGTGCATGGCTGTCGTCAGCTCGTGTCGTGAGATGTTGGGTTAAGTCCCGCAACGAGCGCAACCC
>URGY01000011.1 GCA_900547505.1 uncultured Collinsella sp. | reverse complement strand
ACGAGATGCAGCGTAGTCTCGTGGGCTCGGAGATGTGTATAAGAGACAGCCTTAGCGGTAACGCCAAACTTGACCAGATCGGGATCGGAGCAGACGAAAATCTTCTTGTAACCGCGACGCTGGAGCTCGCCGGGGATCTCCTTGATGGCGCCGGAACCATGATAAGAAATGGTGTTGAGAACGAAACGATTAGCCATTGATAGCCTCCCATCGTGTGCGGGGCACCCATTACGCCCCACGTTATGAGTCCCATCCTAGCGCTTTTGAAACGAAAAACACGTGAGAACGTCAAAATTGTTAAAGCGTTTCAACAGAATAACGGAGCCCTAGTCCTTCCCTCCCGACAGCAGCGAAGGCTAGATTATAGGAGCAATCGCCCAAAGAATACGACCGACTCAGTCTATAAATTGTTTCTGTTTTAGCAATATATGCTTGACAATACGTTTATAAAAAAGATACATTCATTTTGTTAGAAATTGCCCATGCGGTTATTGCAGCTGCATCTACTGCAACGTACAGCGTAATTCTCCGCACGAAGCAGAAGACGGTTCCAATTCGATCGAAGCGATGACACATGGTGGCTAGTGGTCCTAAATCGAGCAAGACGGCTACAAACGAATATCGAATCTCAATTGAAGGTAACCCTTATCCGCATACTCTGGCTCTCATCAACCCAGCGGGAGACAACCTCAACATCAAAAAACATGGGTTCACGGGTCCACTAGGACAGCTATTGAGTCTTAAATATACCGTTTATGACGATGCCAATGAAAAACTCTTCACTGTCGTCGACGGTGGTTTTAGCAACATGCCCAGGGTTGCGCTCATCATCGAACACGAGGAAGTTGCGGTGTTTGATTATGGCCTAAACAGACTTGAGATGAAGTGCGTAACGAACATACCGAATTACACAATAAAAGGTAACTTCCTATTTGGAGATTACGATATATTCAGCCAACGGGAAGTGAAACTATCTTCAGTTATCGTCCTTCAATGTGATAAACAATCGTGCTTTAGCATACAGGTTTTGGATAAAGCCGAATTAGCCGCCGCAATTGGAATACCTACAGCCATTGCCCTTCTTAGGGCACGGATTGAAGAGCATCTCGAATAAATCGCAAAAAGCAGTTCGTAGCAACATTCAGGAGCTGGATGGTTTTTTCTGGCTCCTGGAACTGTATTACATAGTCTGCAAATTGTTCGAAACCACGTCCATGATCCGCAGTAATGGCGGTATGCTTTTTCAACTCCTGCGTAAACGCTACTTTCAAAAAGGATATCGAAACACTATCTAAATTGTTGCAAGACTCATCCAGACTAATAATAGAATAGCTGCTCAGAAAGGCTCTACAAAGCAACAAAGAGGACAGTTCTCCGCCTTGATTATCAACTTGATTACTGTCGTCTTATTTTGAATAAAAAGCTCTGACATATGTCCATCCCCTTAACTAATAATCATAGCTGGAAAGATGACATTTTTATTCTATAGCCTTAAGTAACACGCTTTGCTGACGTCAAATCTTGTCATTACAAACATGCACCTTAGCGCTTAAGACTACAAAAAAGGGGCGGCCGAGATGGCCGTCCCCTCCCCAATATTGATCAGTGCGGCAAAGGGACAGCCCCTTTGCCGCATTCGGTTACTTTCGGCAGCCCTCTTTCCAAGCCTCGGCCGCAACCTTCCAGCGTAAGCGCAAGTCGCGCTCGCGGTCGATGAACATGATGGCAAACGCGACAAACAGCAGCAAGCTCGCCACGACGATGGCATGCAGGCCCATGCGCTCAATACACCAGTTGCCCAACACGGCGCCAAACACAAAGATAAAGATCACGCCAAAGTACAGCAGGCCGTTTTCCAAAAAGCCGCGCCTGTGGGTGATGATGTAATCGTCCACGTTTTGCAGCGCGTTGCGCAAGTTGCCGATACACATGGTCGTAGCGATGCCGTGACCGTGGATCTTGCGGAAGCTCTCAACTTGCATGCCGCAGGCAAACGAAGTGAGGCAGTTGGCGAGCAGGTTGTAACCGCCACCGGGGATAAAGCTCACGCCCAGCAAGATAACGGCTTCAAAAAACACCGTTACCTGACGCCAGTGAATCACGCTGCCAAACCGCTCGTGCACCAGGTCGGCAAGCATAATGCCCACGGCAAACGACACCACGGGGAAGAAATAGCGTCCCGCCAGCGCCCAATTGCCCTCCGAAATGCTCACGCCCACCAGCAAGATGTTGCCCGTCTGCGCGTTGGCGAAAACATGGTCGCGCCCAATGTACGAATACACGTCCATAAAGCCACCGGCGAGCGCCAAGATGATGCCCAGCTCGATGGACTCCGATATCTGTTTGGCACGCTGCATCGTCGTGCATCCTCCTTGTTGACGACTCTCTCGTGCGTTGGCGGAAACATAACCGCCGTTCATACTGTAACCCATTGACAACATGGCGTGCGCGCGAGACGGGTTCTCCAACGCGCAGATACACAGTCTGGAAACAAACGATCCCCGTATCGACGCGCCGATCCCCCAGCCCATGTACTCCCCCAGTCTTTTTAGCTCCGTCCCAAAAAGACTGGTTACAATTACGTGCAGCATACAGACACCGGGAGGGATCGTGGCAAAAAAGCCTCAGCACGCTCAGAACAACCAGCGCAGTCAGCAGGGCAAACAGGGCCAGCAGCAAAAGCGCGGCGGCAAGGCGCAGGCCACGGTCGCCCGCGCCAAGCATTCCCAAGCGACGCCCGCTCGCCCCTGGCGCCCGGGCCGCGATAAATTCCTCCCCGTCAGTCGAGCCGACATGGATGCACGCGGCTGGGACCAGTGCGACTTCGTCTACATCTGCGGCGACGCCTACGTGGACCACCCCAGCTTTGGCATGGCCATCATCAGCCGCGTCCTCGACGCGCACGGCTACAAAGTGGGCATCATCTGCCAACCCGACTGGACCGACCCCGCCAGCATCACCGTGCTCGGCGAGCCGCGCCTAGGCTTTCTCGTCAGTGCCGGCAACATGGACTCCATGGTCAACCACTATTCGGTGACCAAACATCGCCGCCACACCGACGCCTATACCCCCGGTGGCGAGGAGGGGCGCCGTCCCAATCGCGCCGTCACGGTCTACGGCAACCTCATCCGCCAGACGTTTAAGGACGCCCCCATCATTATCGGTGGCATCGAGGCAAGCCTGCGTCGCCTGGCCCACTACGACTACTGGCAGGACAAGCTCAAGCGCTCGGTGCTGCTCGACTCGGGCGCCGACATCCTCATCTACGGCATGGGCGAGCACGCGATTGTCGAGATCGCCGACGCACTCGACGCGGGGCTGCCCGTCGATCAGATCACCTATATCAACGGCACCGTTTACCGCACGGGTTCGCTCGACGAGGTCTACGACTACGACCTGCTGCCCAGCTGGGACGACCTTGCCGCTGACAAGCTCAACTACGCCCGCAGCTTTAACGTGCAGCAGCAGAATATGGACCCCATCACCGGGCATCGCCTGGTAGAGCCATATCCCAACAGCGTGTACGTGGTGCAGAACCCGCCGTCGGCAACACTCACCACCGACGAGATGGACGAGGTTGCCGAACTCCCCTACGCACGCGATTGGCATCCCGACTACGACGCGGCAGGCGGCGTGCCGGCCTTTGCCGAGATCAAGTTTTCCATTAGCTCCAACCGCGGCTGTTTTGGCGAGTGCTCGTTTTGCGCGCTCACCTTCCACCAGGGCCGCGTGTTGCAGATGCGCAGCCACGACTCGATCATGCGCGAGGCCGAGCTGCTCACGCGCGATCCCGAGTTTAAGGGCTACATCAACGACGTGGGTGGACCGACGGCCAACTTTAGCCGTCCCGCCTGCGACAAGCAGCTCAAGCACGGCGTGTGCAAGAACAAGCGCTGCCTGTGGCCGAGCGTGTGCAAGAACATGGTGGTCGACGAGAGCGGCTACACGCAGCTGCTGCGCGACCTGCGCCAGCTGCCGGGCGTCAAAAAGGTCTTCGTCCGCAGCGGCATCCGCTTTGACTACACCATGGCCGATGCCTCGGACGAGTTTTTGCGCGAGCTGCTGGAACACCATGTCTCGGGCCAGCTGCGCGTAGCGCCCGAGCACGTGAGCGATGCGGTACTGTCCGTGATGGGCAAGCCGAGCCGAGCTGTCTACGACGCGTTCTGCCGTAAATTTGAACGCTTGAATCGCGAATACGGACTCAAGCAGTACGTGGTGCCGTATCTGATCTCGAGCCACCCAGGTTCTACCATGAAGGAAGCCGTGGACCTTGCCGAAGCCGTGCGCGACATGGGCTACATGCCCGAGCAGGTGCAGGACTTCTACCCCACACCGTCCACCATGTCGACGTGCATGTACTACACCGGCGTGGACCCGCGCACCATGAAACCGATCTATGTGGCGCGCGACCCGCACGAGAAGGCCATGCAGCGCGCGCTCATCCAGTATCGCAAGCCCGAGAACTACAAGCTGGTACGCGAGGCGCTGGAAAAGGCTGGCCGTCGCGATCTGATCGGCTACACCAAGCATTGCCTGATCCGTCCCGTGCCGCCGCGCCCGGGCGAGACGTCTGCCGGCGGCGGGCATGGCACCGGCAAGAAGGGCAGCAAGGCCCACGGCGGCGCTGGTGGTGCCGGCAAGGGGCCTAAGGGCAGCAAGGGATACGGCGGTATGTCCCGCGCGCAGAACACTGCCGGTCGCAATCGCGCGGCCCAGGGGCGCCAGGGTGCCAACGGCGGCGGTCGTCGCAACTAGGGCAGCGGTGCTGTCGCTATGTCCGTCTCGCATGCGTGGCGCAGTGAGCGCATCGCCTCCACGAGGATGACGCCGGCGATGGCGACCGTGATTACCACGTCGAGCGACGTGTTCACAAACCAGACCAGTGCCATGAGATACGATCCGGCATTAAAGGCAAAGTGCAACAGGATTGTGTAACGGAGCTTTCCGGTCGTCACGAGCACCCAACCAAAAATGAGGGCGGCAGCGCCCGCATAGCAGCCCTGCACCCAGTTCATATGCATAAAGCCAAAGATGGCCGCCTGCAGCACGATTGCCGCGGCGATACCCCACGTGCTTGGGGCCGCCCAGGGCACCATGGCGCCGTCTTGCGCGTTCGCGCGGCGCCGGCGCTTCCAGAGCGGACGGCACTGTGGATTAAACGTACGCAGCGAAAACTCAAAGATGATGCCGCGCACCAGGAGCTCTTCGCAAAACGGAGCGCCGAGCACTGTGGTCAGGACGGCAAGAAGGCTGGTATCGCCCATGCCCGTTTCCTCGACGAGCTCGCTATAGTCTGCCGCGACCTCGGGCAGCAGCGACAGCACGCCGTCGCATAGGTAGCTAATGACCACCTGCATGGATAGGCCGATCACGACAACGCAGGTAATGCGCTTCCATGCCGCGCTTGCTCCCCCACCGAGCGGGCGCTCGCCTTGCCGGCGCGCCATGAAGGAGCGGGGCCACAGATAACGCCACCACAGCAGCGCCATCAAAAATGACGCCGTCTGAGCGGCAGCCTGGAACCATTGGATATCGAGATTGTCGATCGGATAGCCCGTCAGCACCGACACGGCATCGAGAACTGAAAGCAGAACCACGCTCAGGGCTATATCGGCAGCGACAACGCCAAAACAGGCAAGCGCCCACGCCATCGCATTGAGCATGCCAACCTCCTCAAAACCCGGCATTTAGGGACGTTCCTTAACTGCCGGCAGAAAAGGAACGTCCCCAAGTGCCGGCAGTTTGGGACAGTCATTGTTGATGAGAATCGGGCGCAGCGCCAAAAGCCCCGCTCGGCGAGATGTCGAACGGGAAGGTGCCGCAGCGATTGAAAGCGGCGATGAACATGCGGATGGCGTTGGACGGCGTGGTGCCCACGAGCTGGGTTGCCGCCGCGAAGGCTGCCTTTTCCTCGGGCAAGACCTTCGCGACAACCGGGGTCATGTGTTCTGCCATGGCGCTTCCTTTTTGAAACAACGGTAGTGCGGATAGATGCGGGCCGCGCGGCTGGGCGACGGGCTGTGAAGGCAACCCGATTGGCCCGCATCTGGAGTTTGTTCTACGGCGTTGGTATTACTTGGTATTCCTAAGTATTACCCCACAGATAGAATACCATACCCGACCCCATGGGGACGGAGAAAAAACGGATCAATTTGTTGCTGAGTAAGTATTTAGAGCGTGATGATGTCCGAGATATTGAGGGCCTGAGCGTCGACGGCATCGTGCGTAGCAAGCAACAGCATGCGGCCGTCGAGCAAGTCACGCACGACCTCGGCGCATGCGTCGCGCGCAGCGATGTCTAGACCGGTAAAGGGCTCGTCCAGAATCACCGCGTCGCCTGGGCACAGCAGAGCTCGGGCAATCTCGACGCGACGGCGCTGCCCGCCCGAAAGCTCGGCCACACGAGCATGCACATCGACCCCCGGCACCAGCAGGCGCAACAGGGCTGCGGCACTCGAGGCGTCCATGTGCGCGTCGGCGCACACCAGCACGTTATCCAGAGCAGAAACGTCCTCGACCAGGTGCACATCCTGAAACACCATCGAGCACGGTGCGCACTCCCCCGCCGCCAGCGCGAGCAACGTCGACTTGCCCACACCCGAGGCGCCCATCACGCAGGCGCGCTCACCCGCGGGCACGTTGAGCACCAGTCCGTCGAGTGCCGGCGCCCAGGGCGCCCGGTCGCCCACCGCGAGCGCAAGCTCCGCAGCAGCGCCGGCGCCAGCAGAGTCGCCCGAACGCCCGCGAGTACCACGCCCATGTGCCCACACGGCAGCACGCCACGCCGCGGGCCCCGAAGCCCGCAGCAACCACACCAGCACACGCTCGCATGCCCACGATGCCGCCACGACTAGCACGGTCCAAGCCAGCAGGTCAGCCGTCTCGATGAGCAGCTTCGCCTGATAGATGCGCTCACCCACGGTGCCCACCGCCATGCCGATCAGCTCCGCCGCCACGCCGGCCTTCCAGCTCATGCCGATCACAGCGCGGGCGCACGAAAGCACAAACGGCAGGACCTCGCGCCAGGTGTGGGCGCAAAACAGACGCCAACCCCGCACGCCATGCAGACGAAACATCTGCTCCAGCGACTTATCCACTTGCGCCAAGCCCTCGACCAGCGAAAAATATACGCCCGGCAGCGCCATCAAAAAGACCGCCGCAATGCTCACGCGCGCCGACCCCAACCAAATGAGCAGCAAGACCACCACGCAGGCAACCGGTGTCGCCTTAACAAACGAAAGCGCCGGCGCCACCAGGCGGGCAAACGTCCGCGACCGCACCGAGGCTCCCGCCATCACGCCGCCGCACACCGCGGCAAGCGCCAGCCCGCCCAAGATTCGCGCACCCGAGCCCGCCAGAATCGCCCATGTGCCGGCATCGCATACCAGTCGCAGCAACGCCACCACGACAGCGCCCGGCCCCGGCAAAATCAACGGCTGCGCCACGAGACCCGCCACCAGCACCCACACGGCAAGCCAAAAGGCGGCGACGACACCACCTGCCGCCACCGCCTTCATACGCTCTGTCATTTGTCGAGCAAACGCACGCACGGGCTACTCCATGTAGTAGAAATCATCGGCCGGGAGCTTGCCGCCCACGGCACTCGCGTCCGCATCGGCCAGCACCTGTAGGTACCCACCGAGCGCCGCCTTCATATCCTTCCCCGTCTGGCACACGAGCATGCACCCGGAAATCGCCTTTTCGGCAATCGTGGCGTTATCCACGATGCCCGCATCGACCACGGCCTGCGCCCAGTCCGCCGGCGCCGCATTGACGGCCTTCACGCTCGCCGCATGGCAGCGCAAGAACTCCGCCACGGCCTCGGGATGTTCCTCGGCAAACGCGCGGCGCACCACGGTCACGCCCGTCAGCAGGCGCGAACCCGTGTCACCTGCCAGCTCATCCCACACATCGGTCAGACTTACTGGAGCCGACAGCTTGCCTTCGCTCTTGGCGATGGCCGCCGTCTTGAACGGCTCGGGCAGCACGCCCACGGCAGACGGATCGGCAAGCAACGCCGACAGCACCTCGGTGGGCTCGCTCTTAAACTCAAGCGCCACCTGGCCGGTCAGGCCCGCGCGCTCCAGCAGGTAGTTCATGACGTACTCCGGCGTGGTGCCCTTGCCCGTCATGTAGACGGTACGACCCGCCAGATCGCCAAACGAGGCCACATTCGCGTCGCCCGTCACCACGTTCAGCACGCCCAGCGTGTTGATGTCGATGACCTGCACCGCGCCCTCGGTCTTGTTGTAGAGCACGCTCGCCACGTTGGCAGGCACCAGGGCGATATCGATATCGCCCTGAATGACCTTGGGCACAATCTCGTCGGCGGCAGTGTTGATCGCAAAGTCGAACTCATTGTCCGTCTCGCCATCGGCAGCCTGGTCCATAAACTGCACCAGGCCAATCGAGGTCGGCCCCTTGAGCGAGGCGACGTGCACCTCGACCGGCTCTGCGACAGCACCGGCGCCGTCCGTGGCAGCCGAGCCCGCGGCGGACCCCGCCCCCGCAGCTCCGCCGCCACAGCCAGCCAGCGCGAGCGACAACGCGCCCGCGGCGAGCGCCGAGGCAAACCCCCGGCGCGACAGCTCAACATTAAACGCGCGCATCGCTAGCACGTCCCCTCGTTAGGCATCGTCCATGCGTGATGGTCGGTATGCAGCAATTCCTCGGCCAGCGGCGAGAGCGGCGCACCCAAGAACTCGCTATAGCACGCCTGAACATCGGGATTCTCGTGCGAGAAGCGAATCTCGGCGTTCGCATCGAGGCCCCAGAGCACCTGACCGCGCTCGGCTGCCAGCTCGCAGCCGTCGTGGATGGGCTGACCGCCGCCACCGACGCAGCCGCCGGGGCACGCCATAACCTCAACGAAGTCATAGCTCGCACAACCGTCGCGAATCGCGTCGAGTAGGCGGGCGGCGTTGCCCAGCCCGTGCACCACGGCGACGCGCACCTTGGTGCCCTCGATATCGGCCGCGGCTTCCTTCCAGCCGTCCAGGCCGCGCACGTCGGTAAAGAAGTCCGCATCGGGGTTCTTGCCCGTCACCAGGTAATAGGCCGAGCGCACGGCGGCCTCCATCACGCCGCCCGTGGCGCCAAAGATCACACCCGCGCCCGTGCCAAAGCCCAGCGGCGTATCGAGCGGCTCCTCGACCAGCGTGTCCACGCTCACGTGGCTCGCGCGGATCATGCGCACCATCTCGCGCACCGTCAGCGCAACGTCCACGTCGGGCGTGCCGTCCTCGCCCACCATGCTCGGCAGCGCGCACTCGGCCTTCTTGGCCGTGCACGGCATCACGGACACCACGAACAAGCGCTCGGGCTCAACGCCCAGCACCTTGGCGTAGTATGTCTTGGCGATGGCGCCGAACATCTGCTGCGGCGACTTGGACGTGGACAGGCTGTCGACAAACTCTGGATAGCGCGCCTTCACAAAGCGCACCCAACCCGGGCAGCAGCTCGTAAACATGGGCCAGCCGCGGCTGTCGCCTTCGCCCTTAGCGGCGGCGCCTAGGCGCTCGAGCAGCTCGGAACCCTCCTCCATAATGGTGAGGTCGGCCGAGAAATCGGTGTCGAACACGTACTCAAAGCCAACGCGGCGCAGTGCGCAGGCCAGACGCTCGACGGTTGCCTCCTCGCGAGATATGCCGAGCTCCTCGCCCCAGGCGCTGCGCACGGCAGGCGCGATCTGCACCAGCACGATCTTGTCGGGATTAGCAAGCGCGTCAAACACGGTCTCGGTATCGTCGCGCTCGCGCAGCGCGCCCGTCGGGCAATGCGTGATGCACTGGCCGCACGCGACGCAATCGGTCTTGCCGATCGGTGCGCGCCCGCGGGTACCCACAGCGGTATGCGTGGCGCGGTTGGTCAGGTCCCAAATCCCTAGGCCCTGCACGCTCTCGCACACCTTGATGCAGCGCATGCATTTAATGCACTTGTCGTTTTCGCGGATGATGGGGAAATCGAAATCCCAACCCTCGCCCGCCAAATGCCTTTGATACGGCAGATAGAAAATGCCCAGGTCGTTGGCGATGGTCTGCAGGTTGCAGTTGCCGCTGCGCACGCAGCTCGTGCACTGCGAATCGTGCTGGGACAGCAGCAGCTGCACGTTGGTGCGACGGGCCTCGCGGGCCTTGGGGCTGTTGGTGTGGACCACCATGCCGTCGAGCACGTAGTTGTTGCAGGCGGCAACCAGCTGGTCGCAGCCCTCAACCTCGACCACGCACACGCGGCAGCCGCCGATCTCGTTCAGATCGCGCAGGTAGCACAGGGTGGGAATCTGGATGCCGACGGACTTGGCCGCGTCCAGGATCGTGGTGTGCTCGGGCACCACGACCTCGCAATTATCGATAGTGAGCTTGACCATATTGAGTGCTCCGCTTTCGGTGTTATCGCTGACAGTGGGGTTGTTGAGCTCTACCATTCCAGGTTCCTCCCTCCGCGGAACGCGCCAAAACCAAAGTGGTCGCAACGCAGGCAGCGGCTTGCCTCCTGGCGCGCCTCCTCCTCGGTAAGGCCCTGTTCGACCAGATTCCAATCGTGAATGCGCTCGCCGGCCTCGCGCTCGCCCAGCTCGCAGCGGCCGCACTCGTGCTTGCCCTTAAACTGAACGGTCGGCAGCTCAACCTCGAGCTTAATCTTGTGGTCGAAGCCCAGGTAGCGGTCGATATTTGCCGAAGCCACGCGGCCGGCATTGATGGCGCGGATGACGGTGGCGGGGCCGGTCTGGCAGTCGCCGCCGCTAAAGAGGCCATCGAAGTTGGGCACGGCGCCGTCCGAATCGGTGACGACGCGACCCCACTTGCAGGCGATGCCCATGTCCTCAAACGGCTTGGAATCGATGTCCTGACCAATGGCGACAAACACGCGCTCGCAGGGGATGACGCGCTCGGGCGTAGCGGCGGCACGCGGAGCCGGACGACCGCGGCGGGGCTCGCCGATAATCTGCGGTTGCACGCGCAGGCCGCTCACGCGACCGTCCTCGCCCGTCTCTATACCGAGCGGCGCCGTGAGCTCCAGAACCTCGCAACCCTCGGCCTGGGCGCCGGCGATCTCGGCGTCCTGAGCCGTCATATCGCAGATGCGACGGCGGTAGACGATGCTTACCTTTTCGGCACCGCAGCGCACGGCAGAGCGCGCCACGTCCATGGCCACGTTGCCGCCGCCGATGACGCACACGCGCTGGCCGCTCAGGTCGGGCAGCTCGTCGTCTCCGATGGCGCGCAGCATCTTGACGGCCGACTCCACGCCGGGCGCCTCTTCGCCCGGAAGGCCGAGCTTCTTGTCGCTATGGGCACCGATGGCCAGGCAGACGGCATCGAACTCGTCGCGCAGGCGGGCAAGCTCCTCGCCGTTGACGGAGTGGTCGAGCTCAACGTCGATACCGGCGCTCAAGATCCAGTCGATCTCGGCCTGAAGACGCTCGCGCGGCAGGCGGTAGCTGGGAATGCCATAGCGCAGCATGCCGCCCAGGTGGTGGCGCTGCTCAAAGATGGTCACCTTGTGGCCCATCACGGCCAGGTAGTAGGCACAGGAAAGGCCGGCCGGGCCGCCGCCGATCACGGCGACGCGCTTACCGGTGTTGTCCACTACATGCGGCTTGTGGTCGTTGAGGTCACTGTGCTCAACGGCAAAACGCTTAAGGGCAAGGATGTTCATGGGGTCGTCGACCATGCCACGGCGGCAATGCATCTCGCAGGGATGCTCGCACACCAGGCCGCAGACGAGCGGTAGCGGGTTGTTCTTGCGGATGACCTTGACGGCATCGGCATAGCGGCCGGCCTCGACGAGCGAAATGTAACCGGGAATGTCGACATGCGCCGGACAGCCCGAGACGCACGGGACGCGGGCCTCGCGGTCAAAGCCACAGGAGTGCTCGCGGATGTGGTGCTCAAAATCGTCACGGAAACCGCGGATAGCCGTAAGCGCCATGGCGCCGGCCTCGTAACCGATGGCGCAATCGCTCGAAAGATAGATGGTGCGGGCGGTGCGCTCGATCAGATTGAGCGTGGACTCGTCGGCACGCCCTTCGAGTACATCGGCGAGCAGGTCACTCAGCGCGCTCAGGCCAACGCGGCAGGGCGTGCACTTGCCGCAGCTCTGGGTAGAGCACAGGTTGACGAGCGCTGCCGTAAACTCAACGGGACACGGGGCGAGCGAACTCACCGCCAGACGACGTCCGAGCGCATCGTGCAGGTCGTCCATGACGGCCTGAGCGTGGCTGCGTTCCATTACATGCAGTCGAGCCATAAGATCCCCTCTCACATGGCAGCCCGGAGGCGAGACCGGGCGAAATTGCTACACGCACAACACTGACCTAAAAAGTTGTGAGGTCTCCATACGGTTCGGCAGGCGGTATAAAATGTCACCCTCAGCGGTGAAATAGAACATTACCGCAGATAAATGCCATATTTGATAAAACGCGTTACCAAATGACAATGCCCCGTCCACGCAATCACGTGGACGGGGCATTGCTCTAGGTATGCGGCCAGCGACCCTGTTGCTTTTACTTAAGCTCGGGCCAGTAGCCCTTGTTGGCCTCGATCATGTCGTCGAGAACCTCCTTGGCGACCTTCATCGACGGCACGGTCTTGTTCAGCGTAAAGGCCTTGAGCGCCTTCTCGTACGAACCCTCGATCGTAGCCTCGACCACGAGCTTCTCGGAGTTCAGCTGCTGCATCATGAGGCCCTGCTGGAACAGAGGAATGTTGTCGCGGCTGATGACCTCGGGGCCGTTCTTACCAATGTAGGCAGGCAGCTCGACCATGGCGTCGTAGGGCATGTTGGGGATAGCGCCCTTGTTCTCGCAAATGACCAGGAAGCGCTGCTTGGTATCGTTCTTCAGAGCGATGGCCAGATCGGCAATCCAGTCGCCGTGGCTGCCCGCATAGAACGTGCTCTCGTCGATCTCGCCCGTCTTCTCGTAGTGGTCGATGCCGTCGAAGAGGTTCTTCTCGCGCGTCTCCTCAACCTCGTTAGCACGGGTGCGCTCGGGGTTGGAATGCTCGACGAACTCCTTCTGCTGCAGGTAGTAGTTCAGATACGTGTTGGGCAGGTACTCCGGGAAGCACTCCATGATCTCGTACTCGCCCTTCCAGACGTAGTACCAGCTGCCCTTGGTGTGGCGGTTCTGCTCGGGATGCTCGTCGGTGGCCTCCTCGGGCTTCTTTGCCATGAGCGAGCCCATGCCCTTGAGATAGGAATCGGGCAGCAGAATCTCGTGCTCCTTGATGTACTCGCGCAGCTGCGGGAGCACCTCCTCGCCCTTGTGGCGAATCGAGGTGAACCAACCAAAGTGGTTGAGGCCAAAGTAATCGTACTCGACATCCTTCTTGTCGATATCGAGCGCGGCGCAAACCACGTCGATGATTGCGATCGGCATGTCGCAGATGTTGATGATGCGAGCGTTGGGACGCAGCACGCGGCAGCCCTCGGAGACGATGGCGGCAGGGTTGGAGTAGTTGAGAATCCAGTAGTCCTTCTTGGCGTACTTCTCAACGTCATCGATCAGCTCGACCATGGGGAAGATAGTGCGCATGCCATAGGCAAGGCCGCCGCAACCGCAGGTCTCCTGACCCACGCAGCCGTGACGCAGCGGAATCTTCTCGTCCTGCTCGCGCATGGCGTAGCCGCCCACGCGCATCTGGGCAAACACGAAGCTGGCGTCGGTAAAAGCCGTCTTTTTGTCGGTGGTCACCGTGAGCTTGATGTCCAGGCCGAGGTCCTCGTGCAAAATCCAGTCCACGAGCACGCCGATCTTGCGCTGGCGCTCCTCGTTGATGTCGTACAGACGAATCTCGTCAACGTCGAGCTCGTCCTTGCGCAGGGCGATGGACTTGACGATGCCGGGGGTAAAGGTGGATCCGCCACCACACAGAGTAATGATCATTGTTTACTGCTCCTTCTCAATTGCGTTTTCGACCTTGTCGCGCATCTCGGCGACCTTCATGCCAAAGATGATCTGGATATTGTTGCCGTTGCGGTTGATGCCGCTGTTGGGCACGTGGTTGATGAGGCTCTCATCGATGAGGTCCGGGTTCTTAACGTTCACGCGGAGACGCGTAAAGCAGTTCTCGAGCTCCTCGATGTTGTCCTTGCCGCCAAGACCTGCGACCAGGTCGGCAATGCCCGCATCGACGCCCCCTGCGGGAGCCGCGGCAACAGCGCCCTGCTTCACCGCGACAGACGCGGCGGCCTCGCCCTCGGCAACGGACTCGGCGAGCTCGGACTCCTCCTCGCGACCAGGCGTGTGGAGGTTGAGCTTCTTGATGAGGAAGGTAAAGAGGAAGAAGTACAGAGCGGCGTTGACGACTCCAAGCACCAGCATAACCGGCCAGTTGGTCTTATCGACACCAAGGACCAGGTTGGAGACCACGATGTTGATAATGCCGCCTGCAGTCGAAGCGGGCACGGAGAGGACCTTGAGCAGGACCAGGAAGATGCCGGAAAGAACCGAGTGAACAACAAAGAGCACGGGAGCGGCAAAGACAAAGAGGAAGTCCATGGGCTCGGTGACACAGGAGAGCACGGCGGTGATGATCAGCGGGATGATAACGGCCTTGGTCTTATCCTTGTTCCCCTTGTAAGCGGTGAAGATAAAGGCGAGACCGATACCGATGTAGGGCCACAAGTTGTTGAAGGTGTAGCTGTTGAAGTAGGTGCTATCGGAGAAGGGCTGGCCCGTCATTGCCATCTCGGCAACACGGATGGGATAAGCGCCGGCGATAACCTGATCACCCAGCGTAAGGGTGCCGCCCACATCGGAGAACTGGAACGGGGTGTAGATGAGGTGGTGCAGACCGGTGGGAACGAGCAGCTTGTTGAGCATGCCGTAGATAAACAGACCGATGTTGCCCGACTCCTTAATGATGCCGGCAACGGAGGAGATGGCACCCTGAACCGGAGGCCAAACGATGCAGAAGCCAGCGCCCATGATCCAGGAAATGATGATCATGATCAGGAACGGGAAGCGAACGCCCGAGAACATCGAAAGGGCAATGGGGAACTGCTTGTTCGAGTACTTGTTGAACACGGCACCGGTGATGCAACCAAGGATGATGCCGCCAAACACGCCGGTATCGAGCACCTGGATGCCCATAACGGTGGCCTGGCCGGTTCCGGTAAGACCGAGCATGCCGCTCGCATCGGCAAGAGAGCCGGTGGCGTTGAGTACGATGTTGTTAGCCTGCAGGAACAGGAAGAACGACATCAGGGCGATCAGCGAAGCATGGCCCTTGTTCTTCTTTGCCATGGCGCCGGCGATGCCCACGCAGAACAGAATCGAGAGGTTGTTGATGATAAACATCAGCGACTGATAGACAACGGTGCCCACAAGCTGGAACGGACCGGAGCCCAGTACGGGGACCAAAGCGCAGATGGTCTTGTTGGTCAGAATGATGCCCACGATGAGCAGGATGCCGGCAACCGAGAGATACATCATCGGCTGGACGATTGACTTCGCGAACACCTCCAACGGCGCTTTGAAATTGAACTTCTTTTTTGCGGTCATAGCGGTACTCCCCTTCCTTTTCCGCAAATTAAGACAGATGTGCCCTGGGCAAGACCGTAAGCCCTGCCTTATATCAATCGATGTGTGGGCACGTTATGCCTAGAGACCAGGTTCTCCAAGCAGGTTAACAATGTGATATGCGAGATAACTCTTCTCAGCATCAGTAACGACAACGTTAAAGGTAGACGACAAGTGGGCGGCTATGGCGTCCGCGCACGAGAATGCGCACGGATACGCCGTTTCATCGATTCGGAACAGCGCGTCTCCGTTGATTTGCCCGGCCGTAGGATCGAGCGCTCGCTGTGCGAAAAACTGCAGGTGACGAACGAAGCGTTCGTAAGGCAGCGAGGTGTCATCGAGGGTCGTAGCATAGCGCTCGGAAACAATCGCAAGCACGTCGCGAACAAGCTGGACCGAAACAATCAGACGGTCAGAGCGCTGCGGCATGGTGGCGTTGACGATATGCAAGGTAATGAAACCCTGCTCCTCCTCGCTCATCTCAATGCCCAGATAGTCCTTGATAATCTGAAGGGCACGGCCCGCAAGCGCGTACTCCTTGCGATAGAACTGCTGGATCTCGAGCAGCAGCGGGTTCTCGCAGGGAACGCCTTTGCGCTCGCGATCGAGGGCGAGGCTGATATGGTCTGCGAGAGCGATGAGGATCTTGTCATTGATATCGACATTGAGCTCTCGACGAAGCATCTGAACGATGTCCTCGGAAATCACGAGGTTGACGGTGGGGATGGACTCCAAAAGATGTGCCAAGCGGTCAATCGTACGCGAATCCTGAGAAGTTCCCTCCTGCAACGCGTAGGTCTTTTCGATCGACGCCTCGTCGATGGCATCGCCGGCATGACGGCCAAAGCAGAGGCCTCGACCGATGACGATGAGCTCGGAGCCATCGTCCGAAGTGACCATTGCGACGTTGTTGTTAAAAACTCGCTTGATAACCACGGTACCCACCATAAGAATTTACTCGGAAAGCCAGACGACAGGCTCTTTAACAGCAACAGGGCCGGAAGCATGCTCACGAAGAGTCGAGTTCTCCGAACGCTCGCACACGATAACGAAGACCGTGGGATCGAAGCCGGCAGCGCGAACCGCGTCGAAATCGACCTCGACGAGGGGCTGGCCCGCGTCGACATGGTCACCCTGGGCAACAAGCGCATGGAAGCCCTTGCCCTCAAGCTTAACAGTGTCGATTCCGATGTGCAGCATCACCTGAGCAGAGCTGTCGTCGGACATGATGCCCAGCGCGTGCTCAGTCGGAAACAGCGCCGCAACGGTACCGGAAACAGGAGCGCACACCGTTCCCTCTTGGGGAACCACGGCAACGCCATCGCCCACTGCACGACTGCTAAAAGCGGGGTCATTGGTATTTTCTAGATTAACAAGCTCGCCGGAAACAGGGGCGAGAATCTCGAACTCGGAAGTCGCAGTCGCCTGCTTGTCCGAGCCACCCATAAGGCGAGAAAAGAAACCCATGGTGGCATGTCCCTTCATAAATATAGCCTAACCAAAATCAACCGAATGCATCCATAGAGACACACCCGTCCAAAGACTTTGGTTAGGCCCACGTCCGAGGGACTCGGTAACCTTCCGCATTTCTTTTTACGGGAGCTATTGTAGACAAGCCCAAAGCCAGAATAGTCATTATGACCGATGAACGGTATTTTTTCTTCGATAAACGGTATTTAGGCGGCACTTAGGGACGTTCCTTTCCCGCCGGCACCCAGGAGCACTCCTTGCAGCAATTTCGTATGCGCTAGATGAAGAGCTCGCATTCCTTCCGCACGACGCAAACCTTGCTCAGCATCTGGGAAACAGCAGATAGCTTGTTGGGATCAAGCTTGCGAGCGCCTCGCGGACATACGGCGATGCAGCTCATGCAGGAGATGCACGCCTTGCCAGCTGCTCGCTTGGGGTCACCCTTGTCGATAGCACAAACGGGGCACGCCGCGGCACATGCACCGCAGGAGACGCAATCCTCTGTTGCCTCGGGTGCCATGCGATGACCTCCAGCTTGTTTATAAGGACGATTACCGGGAACAGAGGGCTCAGATGCATCCTCAGCCAACAGCTTTTGCTGAATTTGCTGCGCAAACTCTGCGAGCTGCGCCGCATCCTGCGCATCCGGTCGCCCAGCAGCAAACTGACGAGCAACGGAATGCTCAGCAATAGCAGAAACCGCTGCAACCACCCTAAATCCGGCGCGCTTCGCAACGTCCTCCAGCTCTACGAGCGTGTCCTCAAACGCGCGGTTTCCGTATACACAAACCAAAACAGTCCGAGCCCCGTTGCCGCGCACCATGCCCAACCGGCCAGCCACCACAGCCGGGATTCTACCGGCATACGCCGGCACAGAGATTACGGCCACGTCGTCCTCAGTCATCGAGACAGCGCTGAAATCTAGCCCGCTATCGGTCAGATCGACGGTAGCGGTATTCTTGTCCAGCGCCCCGGCCACAAGGCCAGACACCTTTCGCGTTCCACCCGTCGGACTAAACACAATTTCGAATACGCTCATCGAGGCACCCTCTCCCTACGCCAGGCAACACGTCAAGCCGTTTTCACATTCAGACAGAGTATACGGCGCATGGGATTCCCGTTTTGGTGCACCAAGCACCCCAATGCACCCACCCTACGCTGTCTGCCTCTTCGTTTTGTATAAATTACGGTACAGATTGTATATATTTACGGGATACCGCCGCGTTCTCCTGAGGTACCCCATCCTGGCCCGTGCAAAAAACGGAGTATTCTGCAACGTGACCGCGCCAGCACCGCCGCGGGCGGGCAAAACTGTAGGGCGCTGCGTCATTTAGGGTTCCGACATAGCGAGAATGACGTACCTTTGCTTCGAAAAACGGCGAAATCCAACTCAAAACGCTCATAGGGGGTATCTGAAGTCCACCGTTGGCAATACCGGATCGTATGCAGCCAACTAGAGCTGCAGAATACTCCAAAAAATGCACGGCGCACCCCATGGGACCCATTGCTGCATGGCAGAAAATAGGTCCTCGGCATCCCCCAGATGCATTCCCGAGAACATCACGTTTGAATTAGCGATGGACACGGCAAACAAAAGGGCCCGAGCGTTGTTTGCTCGGGCCCTTAGCTTGTCTCACGCTAGCGCGCGATGCGCATCTTACTTGCGCTTGCCGCCGCCGTCGCCGGGGCGACGGGAGCTGCCACCGCGCTTGCCGCCACGGCTGTTGCCGTAGCTGCCACGGCTATCGCGACCGCCGGCACGGCCGCCACGGGAGCCGGCCTGGTTGCCGCCACGACCACCACGATAGCCGCCGCGACGCTCTTCGCGGGTATCGTCGTAGTTGCGCCAGTCATCGCGACGATCGCGGCTGGCACGCGGGTCACGACGATCTGTCTCT
>URGY01000010.1 GCA_900547505.1 uncultured Collinsella sp. | reverse complement strand
GCATACGAGATGCAGCGTAGTCTCGTGGGCTCGGAGATGTGGATAAGAGACAGCCTTTGCGGTGGCTTGGGATCGCACTACTCACCGAGCATCTCTTGGAGCTTGGCTGCCACGGCGTGACCCAGGCTCTCGTGGCTTTCGGGCATCATATGCAGATAGTCGATATCGCCCGGCTCGGCAAAGTCGGCGGCATTCAAAAAGTCGCAGCCAAACTGCTCAGCCACATGTGCGTAGTACTCACCAAAATGCTCCGAGGCCTCGACGGAACGCTCGTCAAAATCGGTCATATATACATCGGCGATTTGCGGCTTGATCTTGATAGGTGCCATCAGCAGAATACGTGGGCAGGGTGCGGCATTGGTCCAGGGAAATGCACGCACCGCGCGAATCAGCGCCATAGTGCCACGGGCAATATCGGAGGCCGTCACACCAAAGACCGTCTTGCAATCGTTAGTTCCCAGCATAATAACGATCGCATCCAGCGGCTTATGGGCCTCGAGCAGCATCGGAAGTGCGCGGATGCCGTTAAGATTGGTGTCCAAATGGCACATATCGTCGCGTACCGTCGTGCGGCCGTTGAGGCCTTCTTCAATTACATGCCAGCCCTCGCCTAAGTCACGTTGGGCCACGCCACACCAGCGCACATCCCGCGCATAGCGCACCGCGGTGCCGTCGCGCATGCCCGCCGGATCGTAACCATAGGTGTTGCTGTCGCCAAAGCATAGAACGTTTTTCATCGTAAGCCCCTCGCTCAGTAAAAAGCCGACGGGGGCAGCCTCTCCCGCCGGCTCGACCTATCTGTCAGCACGTACCGATTACAGGTACTTGCGCCAATCGTCCTCGTCCTCATCATCCTCGGTAGCAGCCTGGGCCTGCTCGGCGACGCGAGCTGCCGCAGCGCGAGCGGCAACCTGGGCATAGGACTCCTCGTTGCGCTCGGGGAAGTTTGCCAGCACGTGCTCGAACTTGGCAAAATCCTCATCCCAGCGCGTAGAAGGCACGGCAAAGAAGACTTGCTTGACCTTAAAGTCGCCCGACGCGAGCTCCTTGCGGAAGAGCTCGGCCACGGCCTCTGCGTCAAAGCCGTTGTTGTCGCAGCCCCAAGCGCCCAGCACGAGCTTCTCGCGACCTAGCTCGTCGCAGATAGCGAGAACAAAGCGAATGCGGTCGCGCAGGGCATCCAGCAGAGCATCGTCGCTCACGCGATACTCCTGGCGGGCGCGCTTAACGTTGGGCGCGGCGGCCACGATCACGTCGGCGTATGCATGCACGTGGTTGCGGTCGAAGCGCACCGCAGGCACCACCAGCGCACGGTTTCGGTAAAGCTCGCAGTTGATGTTGCGGCGACGGTTCTCGCCGTACCATTTGCGCTGCTTATCGAGAACGTTGTACAGATACGAATCGGCGCACAGCGTGGCCTCCTGGCCCAGATAACCCTGAATATAGCCACCGCCCGGATTGGTGAACGAGGCAAAGGCGAGCACGGCCATGTCGCAGAACTGCGCATAGCCACGACCGTTGTCCAAGATGGCCTGCGTGGCGGAGGCATCGAGCACGGTGACCTCGGGCAGAACCGGAGCGGGCTCCTCAGCAGGCGCGGACTCAGCTTCGGCGATTTCCTCGGCAGGCTCCTCGACGGGCTCGAGCACTGCCTCGACCTCGGCAGCCTCCGCGCCCTCGACGTCCTCGGCAACCTGTTCTTCGGTGGCCACAGCACTCTGAACCTTGGCCTTCATCGCCGAGACAAAGCCGGCAGGCATACCGTCAAACTCGCGAACACCGGCAAGCGAACGCTCGATATCCTTGGCGCACGCTTCGGACACAGTTGTCACGTGACGCTCGGCGGCCTTGGCACGGGCCTCGCGCCTGGGATTGGGCTGACCCGCTCGGTTGGACCTGCGGTTACGGTTCCTGTTGTCGACGTCTGCCATAAGTGGTCACCTTTCTCGGTCTCTGCCGCTATCGGCTTTTCCCATCCATGATACCCCGCCGCGTACAAAAAAAGACGGCCCCGAAGGACCGCCTTTCGCATCGATTTGCACGCACGGCAAGCACCGCCGCAATTCGCCACTAGTCGCGACGGCCGAGGATGTTCAGAATGCGCAGGAACACGTTGATAATATCCACGAACAGGTTAGAGGCCATAAGCACGGCGTTGGGCAGCGTAGGCGGCACCGTCGTGGCAACATAGGTGTCGTAGCCAATAAAGCCGGCGAACACCACGATCACGATCAGGTCGGTGATGGTCTGTGAGACGCCCATGAACATCAGCACGATCTCAACCAGAATAGTAGCGAGCAGAATGCCAAAACCGATGCCATATACGCGCTGGAAAAACTTGGGGAACGTCACGCCCAAGGCGCCAAAGACAAAGGTGATGGCGGCCGTGGCGATAAAGGCAGTGTTGATGGTGGGCAGGTCGTAGTTGGCAAGGCCAAACGACGCGGTCAGGCCAAAGGTGCTCGCAAAGATTACGTAGCCCACAAGGGACAGGCCCACGGACTGCTTGCTGGCGGCGGCCGACATCATGACCATGCCGACGATGGTCAAAATAAATGAGCCAAAGACCAGCGGCAAAGCGGCGCCGCTCATCATCATGCGCGCAAACGACATGGTGCTCGTAAAGTAAGCACCGACGCCCATGGCGCAAAAGCCCAAAAAGATCAGGGCAGACATGACAAGGTTGTACGCGCGCGGCGACATCTCCTTGGCGCGGCTTGCGCCGCTCTCGACGGGGCCGTTCTGATAGCCCTGGATATCGTTCATAGGTTCGTCCTTTCAAAAAGTGCCGTGAAAGACGGCGCAGCAGGTGACAAGATTCCTGTCATTGTACCCGAATGCCGTACGTCCTTACCCACGGCGCTCGCCCTCGAGCGTACGGTCGAATGCCCACACCCACCAACGCATCAGATGGGCCTGCGAACCATCTGGTCGCTCGCGCGTCTGGTCCTCCAGATACAACTCGGTCGCGTGCCCGCCAAAACGCACCTTATAGGTTGCCGTACGGATGCCGTGAACCGTCAGGCCAAACCCAGTGGTCGAGACAATCTCGTCAATCGTAAAGCAACGACCGTCGACCCAGCAGACGGTGACCGGCACGACCTGTCCGCCCGCGAGGATGCGAGCCACGACGTCCACATACTGCTTGTGCACGCGCCGAGTTTTGCCATCTGTCTGTCGATATTCCATGCCTCCTATTATCGAACGCATGTTTGCATGTTGTAAAGCGAACAGACTGTGGTTTTGGAGTGTCGTAGTAATCGCACGTGTCCGCATGGCGTGTTAGCAAAAAGAACACCCGCGGTCAACAGGGCTAATATTCAATTTTAGTGCCAAAAAGTTCACTTCTCCCATCAGAACTCGGTAAAGAGACCCGCAGGAGGTGATACGATTTATCATGTTTTTGTAACGTGTCTACAAACTTCGAGAAAGCCCATATATGGACGTAACGTTCTCAACCTTCCTCGGCCAAATTGTGTCGAACCCAGTCCTTGCCGTCACCGTGATCCTCGCGTTGGGCGCCATCTTCGTCAATGGATGGACCGACGCGCCCAACGCCATCGCGACCTGCGTCACTACGCGTTGCATGCCCGCCCGCGCCGCCATTCTCATGAGCGCCGCATTCAACTTCCTCGGCGTGCTCATCATGACGCACTTTAACGCGAGCGTCGCCAACACCATCTCACATATCGTCGACTTTGGTGGAAACAGCACCATGGCGCTCGCCTGCCTATGCGCGGCGCTGTTCTCCATCGTCGTCTACGGCGCCACAGCGTCGCGTTTTGGCATCCCCACCTCGCAAAGCCACAGCCTTATCGCCGGCCTGACCGGTGCCGCCATCGCCCTCGGCGGTGCGAGCAGCGTCAACGTCCACGAGTGGATGAAGGTCATCTACGGTCTGGCGCTCTCCATCGGCCTGGGCTTTGTCATGGGCTGGGTCCTGTGCAAGCTCGTCTCGATTCTTTTCGCCGCCGCCAACAGGCGACGTGCCAATGTCTTCTTTAAATACGCTCAGATCGCGAGCGCTGCGGCCATGAGCTTTATGCACGGCGCGCAGGATGGACAGAAGTTCATCGGCGTGCTCTTTTTAGGCGTGGCCTTTGCCAGCGGCCAGACGAGCGTCGGCGATGCAGGCATCCCCATCTGGATTATGCTGCTGTGCTCGGCCACTATGGGTATCGGCACCAGCGTGGGCGGCGAGCGCATCATCAAGTCCGTCGGCCAGAGCATGGTCAAGCTCGAAAAGTATCAGGGCTTCTCCGCCGACCTGGCGGGCGCCGCAAACCTGCTGCTTGCCACCCTTACCGGCATCCCCGTGTCCTCCACACACATCAAGACCTGCGCCATCATGGGCGTCGGTGCCGTCAAGCGCCTCTCAGCCATCAACTTCGGCGTCGTCAAAGACATGATGTTCACCTGGTTCTTCACCTTCCCCGCCTGCGGACTCATCAGCTTTGTCATGGCCAAGCTGTTCATGATGTTCCTCTAGTCAAACCGAACGTCCATCCGGACTGCATTACCTCGCCCACCCGTCTTCGCCTCGAAAGGACCCACCCATGGCAAAGAAACCCGATTCGTTCTACTTCGACAACTACGTCGCCTGCGCCGACCTTGCCGTCCAGGCCGCCGAGCTGCTCACCAAGATTTTCGAGAACTTCGATCCCGCAAAGATTCACGATATGCTCAACAAGATGCACGCGATCGAGCATGCGGCCGACAAGAAGCACCATGAGCTTGAGGACGCCTTGCTCACCGCCTTTATCACCCCGCTCGAGCGCGAGGATCTGGATCTGATGAGCTGCTCACTCGACACCGTGCTCGACCGCATCGAGGGCGTCGTGCAGCGCGTCTACTTCACCAACATCCAGAGCATCCATCCCGACGCCATCGTCATCGCCCACAAGGTGACTGACGCCTGCCGCGCCATGAAAGACCTGATGGTCGAGCTGCCCAACTACCGCAAGTCCAAGACCCTGCGCGAACTCGTCATCCAGATCAACACCATCGAGTCCGAAGCCGACGAGCTCTATATCAACGCCATGCGCAACCTGCACGTTAACGGCAAGGACCCGCTCGAGGTCATCGCCTGGCGTGACGTATACGCCTTCCTGGAGTACTGCGCTGACTGCTGTGAGAATGTGGCCGATGTTGTGGATTCGATTGTCATGAAGAACAGTTAATTGGGGGTACGTGCCCCGGCGGTCGCGGGCCCGGCCACTAATAACCTTTTTCACTCCGGCTGCAAGCAGAGTCGTTCAAAAGGTTATTAGTGGCCGGGCCCGCTCCCTTACGTACCACCATTGGGAACTTTGGCTGATAGTTATAGCGCAATGGGGGTTTGGCTGAAGGGACCTTTGGTATCCGTTCGGACACTTTGGCCCTCGATGAGCGTTTGGCTGATTGCTGCTTTGGGTACCGTTTGGGTTACTTTGGGTTTGTTTGATTTTTAATTGTTGGAGGGCTTGTATGTCTTATTTGGATCTGGCTCGGGGTCGGTATTCTTGTCGTGAATTTCAGGATCGTTCTGTTGAGCAGGCTGTGGTGGATGCCATTGTTGAGGCTGGGCGTATTGCTCCTTCTGCTTGTAATAATCATCCAACCCGTGTGATGGTGTTGGATACGCCTGAGCTTCTGGAGAAGGCAGCTGCTTGTCAGCCTCGGTTTGCTCGTGATGAGTCTATCTTTGGCGCTCCGCTTGTCTTCCTTATTTGCAGCGTTACCGGTGATGCTTGGGTGCGCCCGTATGACCAGATGAATTCTAGTGAAATCGACACCTCAATCGTGTGTGATCAGATGATGATGGAGGCCACCGAGCAGGGCCTGGGAACGTGCTGGGTATGCCATTTTAAGCCTGAGGTGGCGCAGGAGCAGTTCAATCTGCCCAAGGGCGTCTATCCCTATCACATGCTCGTCTGTGGATATCCTGCCGACCACATCGCCGATCCCGAGCATCGCGAGGCCCGTACCATTCCCCTCTCCGACTTCCTCCTCAAGTAGGTTTTGGGACATGCCTTAAAACCTACCCTTGACCGCTCACCCGTTCGCCGAGTTCTGCGCCATTATGTGCAGGGCTCGGTTTTTTATGTTACGCACTCCGGCACAGTCATAAAAAAGGACCCGCAAGCTGCGGGTCCTTTCTAGGCACTAAATTGTAGGCCGAATGTTAGTCCAGGTCGTCGGCAGCAAAGTTGTCGATCGGGGCGAAGGGATCGGCCACGGGGACAACCGGGTCAGCGACGGGCAGCGGCTCGGCGGGAACAGTCACTGCAGGAGAAGCGGCAGAACCGACCGGCGTGGAGGCCATCAGATCGGCCGGGAAGGAATTCTGGGCATCGTCCATGAAGTGCTGGATGAGCTTGAGATACTCTGCCTTGAACTCCTCACGGGAAGCCTTGAGACGATCGATCTCCTCGAGCTCGGCCTGCTTCTCGGTCAGAGCCTGGCGGATAACCTCGCGGGCCTTGGCGTCAGCCTCGTTGCGGATACGCTCAGCGTTCTCGTTGGCATCGTTGACGATAGTCTCAGCGGTCTGCTGGGCAGCGATCAGGGCAGCGGAAATCTGGCGCTCCTGAGCGGAGAAGTCAGGGGCGGGAGCAGCCACGGGGGCGGCAGGAACGGCCTGGGCGGTGGCATCCTGAGCTTGGGCAAGCTGAGCCTGCGCATCGGCAAGCTGCTGCTCGGTAGCAGTCAGACGACCCTTAAGGTCGACAATCTTAGCGAGCATAGCGTCAACCTCGGAGGACAGCGTCTCCAAGAAGACGTCGACCTCAGCAGGATCGTAGCCACGCTTGGCCTCAGAGAAAGTCTGAGCCTGGATGTCTGCAGGGGTAATAGCCATAACAAGTCTCCTTTTTCATCGCCTCGGCGCTACACGCCCGACGTAAGTTACTAAGTCAGTTCTACACGAGTATACCTATAAGAAGCTGCAGAACCAGCCTCTGCACCAACTGCAACGCAATAATCGCAACGACCGGCGAAAAATCGATACCGCCCATCGGCGGGATGAAACGACGGAACAGGTTGAGCCACGGACCGCACACGCTATCAAGCACCGCGGCAATATCCTGAAGCAAACCACCCTGCTTCATGGGAATCCACGTCATAAAGCAGTAGACGACAATGAGCGTGGAATAGAAGTTGAACAGCGTGTTGACCAGCTGGACGATAGTGTAGATGTTGATGGGAATCTCCTCGTCTTGTCTTTACTTAAGGTAGCCGTCGGCACGAAGCTTCTTGAGATCGGAATCTTTGACCTCGCAACCGGCGGGCAGCACCATGAACACGCGGTCGCCCACCTCCTTGACCGTGGCACCCAGACCGCAGGCAAAGCCGTAAGAGAAGTCCAAGACGCGCTTGGCAACTTCGGTGCGTACGCCCACAAAAATCAGTGCGACAGGCTGCTTGGTGCGAACGCGGCGCACCACGGTCTCCACGTCGTCATAGCTCTCGGGGCGCAGGACATAGGCCGGCAGCTGCGGCGTGGCGTTGATGATATTGCTCGCATAGGCCGAGGCATCGCTCGGTGCAGGCGCGGGTGCAGCGGCGGCACGGGCGCGGGTATTCTCGGCGTAGCTCGACGGCGTGTCATAGGCACCAGGACGATAACCGCTCGCAACACTGTCCTGCGAGCGCGAAGGCGGGTTATACGTCGTGGCATGGCGGGAGTCATCGCCGACCAGCTGACCGGAGCGCGTATACACGGCAACCGACTCAGCTTCACCGCGGCGCGTCTGGCCAAGCAGGCCGTTGCTCGGCTCGTCTTGGGTGTAGAAGCCCTCGCCCGAAGCACCACTGTAGCCGTTGTTCTGATAGCCATCGTCGTAGCCATCGTCGTAGCCGTCATCGTAGCCGTAGTCGTCGTCCTGGCCATAACCCTGGTCGTAACCCTGCTGGCCGCCCAGGTGCATCTTATTTTTAATCTCGTCAAGGAAGCCCATGGTTGTGTCCTCTCGCGGTTTAGTGCAGGCGCCCCGATAATCAGTGCGCACTTCAGAGCCTTATTTTACTGCAAACTCCGGGCTAAATACTACCCTGCCCAGGCGAACGAGCGTAGAGCCCTCCTCAAGGGCAGACTCAAAGTCCTCGCTCATACCGCAGGAAAGCTCAGGCAGGTTCAAATCGGGATGCGCCGCCTCCAGCTCATCCCTCAGCTCACGAAGCCCCGCAAAGGTGCGGCGTGCCACATCCTTATTCCCCCGGGGCGCCATAGTCATAAGCCCCTGTACGCAAATTCCCTCAAGTTCTGCAAGCTCACCCGCGGCGGCGCGAATCTCATCGGGTGAAAAGCCTCCCTTCGACTCCTCACCACTCACATTGACCTCAATGAGCACACGCTGGGGGCCGACGAGCTCGCCTGCCTCAATCTTGCGAACAGCACGGCTCGAGATCGCCTGCGCCAGATGCAGCGAACCCACCGAGTGAATCAGCTCGGCTGAGCCCAGCACCGCATTGATCTTATTGGTCTGCAGGTTGCCGATCATATCGAAGCGCACCTCGGGCAGCTCCGGATGCTCCGCCAGACCCGTGAGCTTGCGAACCAGCTCCTGCGGGCGGTTCTCGGCAAAATGGCGATACCCCGCCTGGATGGCGGCAACGGTCTCATCGACACCAACGGTCTTGGACACGGCAATGAGGCTCGCGGCGTCGTGGGGACGGCCCGCGCGATCGAGCGCCGCATAAAAACGTTCCAGAATCTGCTCGCGGCGAGCGCACATCAAGTCCAAATAGTTATCCATTGCCAATCGCCTCCGCTGACAGCCAAACAAGTAGTCCCATGCTAACGCAAGAGCGCGGCCCCGCATGTGCAAGGCCGCGCTCACTTAGGTATTTACAATCTTTCGACGAACGGGGTTACTTACTCCTCGTCGTCCTCGCCATCGTCCTCATCCTCAAGATGATCGAGCAGGTAGCGAAGACCCTCGCTGACCTCGTTAACGGGCACCTTGGCAACGTAGCGTGCATCGACGGCGGGCCTCATGATAACACCCTCGCCCGAAGGCACGCGCATGCTCTCGAGCTCATCCTCATCAGTGCAGGCGATATCACCGGCAGTCATACGCTGTCCGGTCAACAGGAAGGTCAGACGGCAGGCGGCATCGATGGAAATCGAGGCGATGCGATCGAGATAGCGCGATACCATGATGGCGCGGCGCAGGTCGTCATAGTTGCTGTCGTCGTCCATAAAATCGCCCGTGTCCATGCGGTTAAAGGTGCGGAAGAACTTCTCGTAGGCGGCGTGCACTGGCTCGTCCTCGACGGCCAAGTTGCAGATGATGGACATGTCGTTGGTGACGAGCGCAGAAAGCGAAGAGCCCAGCACCTGGTAGACGGCCTCAGCCTCGGCCTCGACCGTGCCGACAAGCTCCTTGGGCAGCGAGATGTCGGCCTTGATCATATGACGCGTGGCGCGGCAAATCTGGCGAACCTTATCGGTCATGCGCTGCAGGTTAAAGTCGACGTAGATGATCGTCTGCAGCAAGCGGAAGTCGGAGGCGACCGGTGACTGCGTGGCAATCAGGTTGTAGCAGACGGCCTCCAGGTTGGCGCAGCGTGCGTCAATCGAAAGCGTGCGCTTCTTGGTCTTGGTGGCGAGCTTGCGGTCGTCGGTCACATAGGCCTTCACGGCATCGTGGAGGGCCAGATCGACGGCCTCGTAGATGCTCAGCATCTCGTGACGGGCCTCGATGAGCTGACGGGAAAACAGTTTGCGCATGGTTCACTCCAATCAGTTGGGTGCGGTCATGCCGCCCGCACAGTGAATACGCACCGGACCAGATCCGATCGGCTTGGGACTAGTCGCACCGATCAGCCAAAGCGGCCGGTGATATAGTCTTCCGTCCGCGAGTCCACCGGGCTGGTGAAGATCGCGTCGGTTTGACCATACTCGATGAGCGTAGCGGGCTCGCCGGCAACTTCCTGCAAGAAGAATGCGGTGTAGTCGCTAATGCGAGCTGCCTGCTGCATTGAATGCGTGACGATGATGATCGTCATCTCGGGCGCCAGCTCGGCCATCAGATCCTCGACCTTAGAGACGGACGTGGGGTCGATGGCGGAGCAGGGCTCGTCCATCAGAAGGACATCGGGTTGCACCGCAAGCACGCGCGCGATGCACAGACGCTGCTGCTGACCGCCCGAGAGCGCCAAACCATCCTTGTTGAGCTGATTGGATACCTCTTTCCAGAGGTTGGCGCGCTTGAGCGATTCTTCCACGATGTCATCGAGGTCACTTTTGCTAGTCACGCCCTGCAGACGAGGGCCAAAGGCGACATTCTCGTAGATGGATTTAGGAAACGGGTTGGGCTGCTGAAAGATCATGCCCACGCGACGACGGAGATCGACCGGGTCGACACCCTCGGCATAGATATCGTTGCCGTCGAGCGTCATGGTGCCCTCGACGCGCGTGCCCTCGATCAGGTCATTCATGCGGTTGATGCAGCGCAAAAACGTCGACTTGCCGCAGCCCGAAGGGCCAATGAAGGAGGTGATGGCGTTTTTGGCGATGTTGAGGTCAAGCCCCGTCAGCGCATGAAAGTCACCGTACCAAAAGTTGAAATCCTTGGCCGTAATGGCCGCTTGCTCCAACGTGGGAGCGGACTGATAAACGGACATGGGACTCCTTAACTAGCGACGCTTGCGCGACAGGAAGCGCGCAAACAGGTTGAAGGCCAGAATGATCACCATCAGCAAGAGCGCGGTGCCGTAGGCTGCGTTCATGTTGATGCCGTCGTTGGCAAGCAGATACAGGTGAACCGTCATGGGGCGGCCGGAATCGAGCGGCGAAATAGGTAGATTGATGGCCTGCCCCATGGTATAGAGCACCACCGCGGTCTCGCCAATGGCACGGCCGATGGCGAGAACGATGCCCGTGGCAATACGGCCAAAGGCAGAAGGAAGCACGATCTTGGAGACAACCTGCCACTTGGTGGCGCCCAGGCCATATGCGCCCCAGCGGATATAGCGCGGAACGGCGCGAATGGCCTCTTCGGTGGTACGCATGACGATGGGAAGCATCAAGAGCGCGAGTGCCAGGGCGGCCGAGACCATCGAAAGGCCCAGGCCCATGGCCTCGACAAACAAGGCGTAGCCAAACAGGCCCATAACGATGGAGGGCACCGAGGCCAAAGCGTCAGCAGCGTAGCGAATGAGCTCGACGACCTTGCCCTGCTTGGCGTACTCGGCCAGATAGACGGCTGCCAGCACAGCGATCGGCGTGCAGATAAGCATGGCGAGCGCCGTCACGTAGACGGTCGAGACGATCGTGGGCCAAATTCCGCCCTCGGCGTTGACGCCCTGGGGCCAACCGAAGATAAAGTCGAGCGAGATGTGTGGCAGGCCGTTGATGACCACGTAGGCGATGATAGCGACCAGCACCAGCGTGGTGATGTAGGCAGCGGCACGAAACACGCCAAGCATGATCTTGTTGGACAGGTCCTTGTTGATGCGGCCCTTCTTGCCGTGGGAAAGGGCACGCTTGATGCGCTCGCGCGACGAGGTCGTATCGACCGTCGTGTCAACGGAATCGGACATAGCCTACCCCCTCTTCTTCTTGGAAATCAGACGGACGATGCCCACCAGCGTGGCGGAGATGATAAACAGGACCACGCCCATGCCGAACAGCGCCGAGCGATGCAGACCCGAGGAATAGCTCATGTCGAGCGCGATCTGGCTCGTGAGCGTCGAGATAGGGCTCGCAATGCTGTCGGGAATAACCGGGGCGTTACCCACGACCATGAGCACGGCCATGGTCTCTCCGATGGCACGGCCCATACCCAGCACGATGGCATCCACGATACCCAGCTTAGCGGCAGGTAGCACGACCTTATAGATGGTCTGCCACTTAGTAGCACCCATGGCATACGATGCCTCGCGAATGCCCATGGGAATGGAATTGAGGGCATCGATGGTGAGCGTGGTGATGGTAGGGACGATCATGATGGCGAGCACAAACCACGCCGTCAGCGCACCAAAACCAAGGCCGCCGGTCAGTTGTGCGATAAACGGGCGGATGATGATCATGCCGAAAAAGCCGTAGATGATAGAAGGGATGCCGGCCAGCAGGTCGACGGCAGGGCTGATGAGCTTGCGCACGCGCTTGCCGGCGATCTCGACCAGGTACACGGCCGTGCCCACACCTAGCGGCACGCCCATGGCGAGCGCACCGACGGTCACCAGACCTGAGCCGGCAAGCAGCGACATGATGCCGTAGTGGCCCTCAGAGGGCGCCCACGTAAAGCTAAAGAAGTCCGCCAGACCGATGTCGGTAAAGACGGGCAGCGCCGAGTACGTGGTAAAGACAAAAATCAGGATGACGGTAACGACCGCCAAAAACGCGCAGGCAAAGAAGATCCACTGCAGCGCCTTCTCCTTGATATAGGTACTGCGCGATACGAGCGCCAGCTCGCGCTTCTTGGGTGCCTGAGCATTCTGCTCAGTCTGGGAGTTTTCCTGTGCTTCCATGCTACTCACTCCCCTTCTCGTCGTTGGTGACGGGAATAAAGCCCGCCTCGCGAATCTGCTTGTCCATCTTTTCGGACGTCACGTAGTCGATGTAATCCTGCGCCTGCTGCGAAGGCGCACCCTTCACAAAGAAGTAAAGGTCGCGCGAGATGGGATAGCCGCCACTCGCGACCGTCTTCTCGGACGCCTCAACATGATTGACCGAGACAGCCTTGACCGAGGTCTTGGCGTTGAGGCTATCGACGAAGCCCAGCGAAATGTAGCCGATGGCCCCACGCGAACGAGATACCACGTCGCGCACCTGGCCCGTACCCGAAAGAACAGCCGAGCGGCGATCGAACGGCGTGCCATCCATCACGATGGTACGGAAGGCCTCGCGCGTACCGGACGCCTCGTCTCGGTTGATGACCTGAATCCTCAGGTCCTCGCCACCGACCTCTTTCCAATTGGTAATCTTGCCGGCGTAGATATCGCGGAGCTGCTCGGTCGAGAGGTTATCGACGGGGTTGTCGTCGTTCACGATGACCGCAATACCGTCGTGGGCAATGACGATGGGAGTCAGGCCCAAATCCTGTTCGTCGGCATTGAGTCCACGGGAGGAGCTGGCGATATCGGCCGTGCCGGCGCTGACGGCCTCGATCCCAGCGGAAGAACCCAAACCGGAAACGAGCACGTCGATGCCGGTCTCCTCCTTAAAGCCCTCGGCCGCAATCTCGGCGATAGGAAGGCAGGTCGTGGAGCCGGCAACGGTAATGGAAGAGGTAGAAGATCCCGAAGAACAGGCGCACAGCGTAAGCGTAAGCACAGCGGCGCTCAGGACCGATACGATCTTTCTCATAGCATCACGCCGATCGCAGCATGGCGCCCACAGGTGCCGTCCTCGTTACGGTAGGAATAAAAGCGGTCGTTCTGACGCACGGTCGAAAGCTGGGTATCCACGATATTATCCGCGTCGACACCGACATCTACCAGCGCCTCGCGAATGGCAGCGGAAAGATCAAGCATGCGAGAGGTATTCGCATCGATGCAAGAGAACTCGGCGGCAAAGCGATCCATGAGTTCCTGGGATACCTCATATTCGTCACCCAAGATATGGGGGCCGATATAGGCGGAAACGTCGCTCGCATCGCAACCGGCAGCATCGCAAAGCGCCTGGCACGCCTTGGCGGAAATACGTGCAATCGTGCCCTTCCAACCGGAGTGCACCACGGCAAATCCGCCGGGGGCCACCAGCACCACGGGAACGCAGTCGGCAAAGCAGAGCAGCACGGGCACGTTATGCGCCGTGCAGACGATGGCATCACAGCCCTCGGCAATCTGCTCGCGAACGTCCTCAAGGTCATCGGCGCCGTTCGAGGTCACCGCAACGATATGATCACCATGGACCTGATTGGGAACGAGCAGGTTGTGCTCGCACTCGGCGGCACCCATAGCCTCGAGCGCACGACAACGATTTTCTTGAACAGCAAAGGGGTCATCGCCAACATGCGAGCCCAAGTTGAGTGAGGAGTACGCATCTTCGGAAACGCCACCGGCGCGCTCGGTGAAGGCAAAGCGAACATCGGATGTCGCGCCCTCCACCAACGTAACTCCATCATGGTCGACACGCGAAACTTTGTCCGCACGTGCTGCCATACTAAAGCCTCCTAATAACACAAGTACCGCGGCATCGCCGCTACAGCCAGCGTTTATACGGCTGTCATACTTCTCTAAAAGGATACCTGCTGCGCTGGAGGCAATCGTAAAGGGAACGTAAAGAGATTGGAGGTTCTAGTTTACAAAGTCGAAATAAAAAGGGCGCGTCCATACGGACACGCCCCTGTGCACAACAATGCAAAGAACGACTTAGAAGCTGCCGCGCTTCAGGAAGTCGGGAAGCTCGAACTGATCGTTGCCGAAGTTAGGAAGCTCGGTGCCACCGACGTTGCGGGTCGGAGCGGCCTGAGCCGGGCTGGTGGCCGGAGCGGTGCGCTGCGGCTCAGCGGAGGCAGCGGCCTTGCTCTGAGACTGCTGAGCAGCAAAGAGCTCGTCCTGACGGTTGACGTTGGAGTCGGAGAAGCCCGTAGCGATGACGGTGATACGCACCTGATCGCCCAGGGACTCGTCGACAACGGTACCGAAGATGATGTTGGCCTCGGGGTCGACGGCGTTGGCGACAACGTCGGCGGCGTCGCTGATCTCCTGGATGCCCAGGTCCTTGGAACCGGCGATGGAGAGCAGCACGCGTGTGGCACCATCGATGGAGCTCTCGAGCAGCGGGCTGGAGATGGCCTGCTGGGCTGCGTCGACGGCACGGGTATCCCCAGAAGAGGTACCGATACCCATCATGGCGGTACCGGCCTGCTTCATGATGGTCTTAACATCGGCGAAGTCCAGGTTGATGATACCGGGGACGGTGATGAGGTCGGTGATGCCCTGGGTGCCCTGGGAAAGGACGCCATCAGCAATCGCGAAGGCCTCGAGCATGGTGGTCTTCTTCTCGGCGATGTCGAGCAGCTTATCGTTAGGGATGACAATCATGGTGTCGACGCAATCGGAGAGGGTCTTAATGCCCTCCTCGGCGCTCTTCTTGCGCTTGCGGCCCTCGAAGGTGAAGGGCTTGGTCACGACGGCGACGGTCAGCGCACCGACCTCGTTCATCGCGATATCGGCAACGATGGGAGCAGCGCCGGTACCGGTGCCACCGCCCTCGCCGCAGGTGATGAACACCATGTCGGCGCCAGCGAGCGCCTCGGCAATGTCGTCGCGGGACTCATCGGCAGCCTTGCGGCCAACCTCGGGGTTGGCGCCGGCGCCCAGGCCGCGGGTAAGGTCGGTGCCGATGTGCACCTTGATATCGGCATCAGAGATCGCGAGTGCCTGAGCATCGGTGTTGATGGCAACAAACTCGACGCCGCGGATGCCCTCTTCGATCATTCGATTGACCGCGTTGGTACCGCCGCCGCCGACGCCGACCACCTTAATGACGGCAAGGTAGTTGTTGATCTCTGTCTCGTGCATGTCGGTCCTCCGAACAAAGGTTATAGCCATAGCATGGGTCGACCCCTGCACACATTAACCTTCAGGTTGAAAGTAAATGCAAAGGTAAACCGTATTATGTTTGCACATTATGAACGTATCAGTCAAATAATTGACCGTGAAAACCAAACAAACCAGATAAACGGCGTGGTATGGCCCCTCAACAAAGCATCAACCAGCGCTACGAGGTCGGAGCGTTCCTAAATGTGTAGTTGCCCGGAGAGCGCACATTGATATACGTTACGCCCTCTACCTGCGAAAGCAGCTTGGTGACTACGCGCTCCTTCTTGACGATATCGTTCGAATCGCCCAGCGACACCTCAATGCCGTTATTGAGGTTTGCCGAGATGGCTTCGACCGAAGGCGCGGAAATATCCTTGACTTGTCCCAAGAACTCGCTCGAAAAACCACGCACATAATCCAAGCCAGCCTTAACGGCCTTGGAGCTCACCGCCTGGCCGGAAACCGGAGCGACATCCGCCGAGACATCAGTCAACAACACCGCGCCATAGTGCTTAGCGAGCGCCAGCGCGGCATCAATGCCGGTCAGGGTATTTGAGCCCTGCCCCGTCGTGATGACGTTGCCCTGGTCATCCACTTCGACCGACGTCGACAGCGGGGCGATCCAGGTGTCATCATCCCCGATGGCCCAGGCAAGGTCATCGGAGCTGATATAGGCAATTGCGATGACCTTGCGCTCCATCGGCGTAATGATGAGCGTATGCGGGAACTGACGCTGGACATCCACGCCCGAGACCCACGGATTCTGCTTGAGGTCCTCGGTAATCTGGTCGGGATCGACGTTAAAAAGCGACGTTCCCTCGGGCAAATCGATCAGCTGGATAGCATCGTGCTTCGTCACGTGCTCGCTGCCTTGAATCTGAATATCAGTGGCGGTAAACAATCCAGAGTTAATCACCACGATGGCAACGACGACGAGCACGGCCAAGACGGCCAAAACGCCGCCCACGATTTTGCCTTTGCCTGTAACGACAGAAGCGGCGTCTGATGTTTTATTTGCCATCGCCCCAAGTGAAGACAACGGGTTGACGCCTTTTTTACTCGAAGGCTTCTTGGCGGTAGCCGGCACCGATGTCAGCGAGCGCGGTTTCGATGCGCCCAGCGTGCGACCCGGACGCGCCGCTTTAGTTCCTGTCGAAGGCTTAGGAGTTGCCATAGGACGGGCAGGCTTGGCGCCCATAACAGGCTTTGACGTCACCGAGGGACGCGAGGACTTTTTCGCGGCCGGACGATTGCCGAGCTGCGAGCCGACAACCGGACGACTGGTCTGTCGAGCATGCCCGACAGACTTAGAGTGCGCGACGGTATTGCGTTGAGGTTTGGCAGGCGCGCCGGAACGCCCTCCGGCGCGGCGGAAGGTGGGTTTCGATGCTCTAGAAGCCGAGGAATTTAACTTCCGGTCTGAGCTCGATGCCATACGCCTCCCTCACCTTTCCGTGCACATGTCTGATAACCGCGGCAACGTCATCGGCCGAGGCAGTTCCGTTATTAACGATAAAATTAGCGTGAACGGGCGAAACTTCCGCGCCGCCAATCGAAAAACCCTTTAATCCACAATCCTCGATAAGCTTGCCCACACTCGCATCGGGCGGGTTGCGAAAGACCGACCCGCAGGATGCGCGACCCATGGGCTGCGTACGCTTGCGCCTCGTCAGGTACCGTTCCATGCGCTCGCGAATGTCGGCCTTGGGCGCCGGTTTAAGCTTGAGCACGCACTCGAGGATGATCTCATTGCGGGGAAGGCTACATTCGCGGTAGCCCCAAGTGATCTCGGACCCCGCATAATGCTTGATACCGGATGCCGGGTCAAACGTTACGACATCCTCAACCAGCGAGCCAATCCATTCGGTCCGTGCGCCGGCATTCATAGATATCGCACCGCCGACCGACCCAGGGATGCCAACGGCAAACTCAAGGCCCGAGAGGCTACGCGACAGGGCATCGTTGACCAGGCGCGCAAACATCACGCCCGCACCGACCGTCAGCGTACAACCGTCATCGGCAACAACCGTGCGCTGAAACTCACGTCCGAGCGAAATGACGGCACCGCGATAACCGCCATCGGCAACCAGCAGATTGGAGCCCTTGCCGATGATGACCCACGGCACCTGCTCGCGATCGAGCACCGCCACGGCGCGGCGGAGGGCATGATAGCTATGGCACGTCACAAAGAGGTCAGCCTTGCCGCCGATACGATAGCTCGTATGACGCGCAAGGCGCTCGTCCTCGATCACATCCGTGTCGATCATGCCCGAGAGCGCCATGACGGCGTTAAACAGACCCATTAGACTTAAGCGTCTTTCTTGGCAGTCAGATACTCAATGAACTCGGGACCGACGGTCGTAACGTCACCGGCACCCATAGTGAGCAGCAGGTCGCCCTCGCCCACCATCTGCTCGAGCTCCTGATTGAGCTCAAGACGGCTGGAACAGTACACGACCTCCTTGCCAGGATGCTTGGCGCGCACGGTATCGGCGAGCATCTTAGAGGTGACACCCGGAATGGGCATCTCGCCAGCCGAGAACACATCAATCAGCAGCAGTTTATCGGCATTGGCAAATGCATCGGCAAAGTCGTCGCACAGGGCCTGCAGGCGCGAATAGCGGTGCGGCTGGAACACGACGTCGACGTGCTTGTAGCCCAGCGACGAAGCGGCAGCAAGCGTCGCCTTGATCTCGGTGGGGTGATGGCCGTAATCATCGACCACGGTGATGCCATCGATATCGCCCACGTGGGTAAAGCGACGACGGACGCCCTCAAAGCTCGAGAGCGCCTTGGCGGCGGCGTCGATGTCAAGGCCCAGGACATGGGCGACGGTGAGCACCGCCGTGGCGTTGAGCATGTTGTGGCGACCGGGATTGCTCTTAATCTCCACAGCATGCTCAGTGCCGTCCTCAAAGCGAACGATAAAGTCGCTCTGGATGCCCTTGACATCCGGGTGCATGCAGACAATGTCGTTGCTCTCGGCAAAGCCGTAGGAAAGCACGTGACGGCCCGTCGACTTGGCGAGCTCGACCAGATGCGGGTCCTCACCGCAGACGATGACGGTGCCGTCCTCGCCCACCAGGCTCATGAATTTGGCGAAAGTCGCTTCGATCTCCTCGATACCCGAGTAGTGGTCGAGGTGGTCGGCCTCGACGTTGGTCACAATGACCACGTTGGGGTTCAGGAACAGGAAGGAGCTGTCGGACTCGTCGGCCTCGGCGACAAAGTAGTCGCCCGAGCCGTTCTTGCCGTTCGTGTCATAGCCCTCGACGATGCCACCGATCAGGAAGCTCGGATCCAGACCCATGCGGTCGAGCATGGTGGCGCACATCGAAGACGTGGTGGTCTTGCCGTGCGTGCCGGCAACAGCGACGGTAGTGTAGCCGTGGCCCAAGGCAGAGAGCATCTTGGCACGGGGCCACACGGGAATACCAAGCTCGCGAGCGCGCACGAGTTCAGGGTTGGACTCCGGAATAGCGGTAGAGACAACAACCACGTCGGGCTTGACCTCGTCGATCGTGGCGGCCTCATGGCCCACATGCACCTTCACGCCAGCGCGGGTAAGCTGGCGGATATCTGTCTCTTATCCACATCTCCGCGCCCACGCGACTACGCTGCATCTCGTATGCCGTCTTCTGCTTG
>URGY01000009.1 GCA_900547505.1 uncultured Collinsella sp. | reverse complement strand
ATCTACACAAGGCTATTCGTCGGCAGCGTCAGATGTGTATAAGAGACAGGTCGAGATGATTGTCGATAAGACGGGCCTGCTGCAGGCTTTCCGTGCCGAGGGCACCATGGAGTCCGAGAGCCGCGCCGAGAACATCCAGGAATTCCTGGGTGTCGCTGCCGAATTTGAGGAGACGCACGAGGATATCGAAGGCACGCTCGAGAGCTTGGAAGAGCTGCGCGCTGCTGGTGTTGCCGATGTGCCCGCCGACGTTGAGCCCGAGCCCGTTGTGGTGAGCGCGCCCGCGCCCGAGCCCGGCCCGTCTGCGCCCGTGTCTTCGTTTGAGGCGCTCGTTGGCGCGCGTGATGCCGCGGGTTCCAATCCGCTCGATAGCCTGGCCGCTCCGGCGCTTTCTCCGCAGGATGCCCTGGCCGCCGCCATCGCGGGCAACGCGTATGCCGCGCCGACTGAGCTGCCGGCGGGCGCCGTGCATGCCGACGAGATCGAGCGCACCTACGGTCCGCTCACCTGTAAGGCGCTGCCGGCACTCATGGAGTGGCTAGCCCTGCGCTCCGACTTGGATTCCCTGGCCGGCGAGACGCATGCCATTACCATGATGACCATCCACTCCGCCAAGGGCCTGGAGTTCCCGGCGGTGTTCGTGGCCGGCATGGAGGAGGGTATCTTCCCGCACGTGCACGATTTTGGCGGTAGTGACGATCCGGGCAAGCTCGAGGAGGAGCGCCGCTTGGCCTACGTCGCCATCACGCGTGCTCGCAAGCGCCTGTTCCTGACCTATGCGGCCACGCGTCGCACCTACGGCTCGACCTCTGCCAATCCGCGCTCGCGCTTCCTCAACGAGATTCCGTTTGAGGACATCGAGTTTAGCGGTATCGGTTCTGCCGGGTTTGAGGGCACGGGCTGGGAGAAGCGCGGCGACCGTCACGGCACCTTTGGCTCGGGTATGGGCTCGGATATGTATGGCGGCAAGGTGTTTGGCTCGCATACGCGCTCGACCGGCGGCTCTGGATCGCGCAGCGGATCGAGCTTCGATGACTTCTTTGGCGGCAGCACTTATGGCACCGAGCGCCATCGTGGGGTTTCGCCCGACGCCGGCCGTGTTGCCTCGACCTTTGGCTCGGGCGCGCCGCGAGCCAAAAAGCCGTCATCCAAGGTGTCGCCGACGGTGGAGCGCAAGGTCGATCGCGCCAGCGCATCGCAGGACTTTGCCGCGGGCGATACCGTGAGTCATAAGACCTTTGGCACGGGCACCGTGATCTCGGTCGCCGGAGACATGATCGAGGTCCAATTCGAGAAGACCGGCCAGACCAAAAAGCTAATGAAAGGTTTTGCACCGATCGTCAAGCTGTCGTGATCCCGGCGGACCTGGGCGGGCGTATGGGGCAACATCGCCTGCTCGGGCAGTCCTGCGCAAGACGGAGAGCACATTAAGTGCTCTCCTTTGCGTGCGGAACTCGCGATCGATGTTGTCCCATACGCCCGCCCAGGTCCTTAGATAACGTTGTTTGCGAACGTCGCTCCGCTCGTTCGCTTTTTGATCTGGAGAGCCGGGTGGGCTGATTTATAGATACGAGTAGGGGCTCCTCCGTTGATGAACGGGGGAGCCCCTTGTTGCGTTTGGGTTGTTGGTGCGAACTAGAGGTGGCTGATGATCAGTTCCATCTTGCCTTCGAGGTCGATGGAGCTGACGGTGCTCGGGGCCAGCAGGTGGCTTCCCTTGTGGACGGGGTCGCCGCAGACGGTGCCTTCGCCGTCGATGACCGACAGGCACATGAAGGGCCAGCGCTGGTCGAGGGTCTTGCTGCCGTTGACGCGCACGCGATCGACGGCGTAGCAGGGGTTGGACTCGAGCTCGGTCACGCCGTCCACCTCGGGCGCGGTCACCGTGCCGTCGGTCGGAGCCTGAGCATCAAAGTCGATGCAGTCGAGGCTCTGCTCAATGTGCAGGGGACGCAGTTTGCCGTCGGTGCCGGGGCGGTCGTAATCGTACAGGCGATACGTCACGTCGCACGACTGCTGCGTTTCCAAAATGAGCGTGCCGGCCTTGATGGCGTGAACGGTACCGGAATCAATCTGGAAAAAGTCGCCCTTGTGGATCGGCAGTACGTTGAGCATGTCGTCCCAGCGGCCGTCCTTAATCATCTGTGCGGCCTCTGTGCGGTCTTTAGCACGCTGGCCGACGATGATCGTGGCGCCGGGCTCGCAATCCAGCACGTACCAGCACTCGGTTTTACCCAGGCTGCCGTTCTCGTGCTCGGCGGCGTACTCGTCGTTGGGATGAATCTGGATCGAAAGGTCGTCCTTGGCGTCCAGAATCTTAATGAGCAGCGGGAACTCCTTGCCCTCGCAATTGCCAAAAAGCTCACGGTGCTCGGCCCACAGCCACGACAGCGTGTGGCCGGCGTACGGTCCCCCAGCAATCTGGCAGTCGCCGTTGGGATGGGCCGAGATAGCCCAGAACTCACCGATGGGACCTTCGGGAATGTCGTAACCAAATACGGTTTCGAGCTGGCGACCACCCCAGATCTTCTTGCGGAAGATCGGCGTCAGTTTAATCAAATCGGACATATTCATACCTCCATTGTGTTGCGCGGGCGCCGCGCAAAGCGGCGCAAAACGAGCGCCCGTATGACTACAAAATCCTACGCCAACGTTACATTGTGCAACTCAAAGCGGTCGCCAACGTTGCGCGAGGTCGAATACTCAAAGGCGGCACCGCTGTCCAAAAAGCCAATCTGGGTGAGCTCGAGCAGGGGAGAGCCAGGTTTGGTGTCCAGACGCTCGGCTTCTTCCTCGGTTGCTGCCACGGCGCGAATGGTACGGTGAAAGCTCGAAATCTTCAGGCCACATTGCTCGCGGATGAAGCGATAGAGCGATTCGTACAGGTCCTTCTTTTTAAGGCCTGGAATCAGCTCGAGGGGCATGTAGGTGTACTCGATAACGATGGGCTTCTCGTCGGCCTGACGCACGCGCACGATCTGATAGGCAAAGTCATCCTCGGCAATTCCCAGCTGGGCTGCGATGTCCGCTGGTGGATTAACAATCGAGAAATCGTAGACCACTGAGGTAACCTTCTCCCCGCGGTGCTCATACGAAAAGCCCTGGGCACGGTCGTTTTTGCCCTGGAAAAACGCCTGTCCGGGAAGTCCCGCCGTGTCCTTAACGTAGGTACCCGATCCGCGCCGGCTGGTAATAAGGCCTTCCTCGGTGATTTGTTCAATAGCTCGTTTGACGGTGATTTTGGAAACGCTATAGAGCTCGCAGAACTCAACGACGGTGGGAAGCTTGTCGCCCGGTTTAAGAGCACCATCCTCGATAGTGCGACGAATATCTGCAGCTATCGCCTCGTATTTGGGAATCATGGAACCTCCTTTCCAACTTGATTGAGTATAAAAGAAAGTATAGTTAACACCCAAGTATCTCTATTGAGTTATTGAAAAGTTCGAGAAAGATAAAATTAAAAGTCGCCCCGCTTGTAAAATTAGAGCGTTTTAAATGATAAACATCTGAGTAGTGCCGTGTTGATAAATGATCGGTCCGAGGACGGGGCCGAACCGATATAACACCCAGCGAACCGAATCTCGTACTCTGTGCTTCCCCGGATAAAACCTACCAAAACAAACCTGTCCCTTTTTGGTAGGTTTTTGCCTTGGGAGCGGTACCATACAGGCAATGTTTAAACGAGAAAGGTGGGCTCCCATGGAACCTAAGCAGTACTACATCGGCATTGACGTCGGCGGCACTTCGGTCAAGGAGGGCCTGTTCGACGAGGACGGAAACCTGCTTGCTAAGGCCAGCGTGCCCACGCCTCCCATCGTTGACGCTGCGGGCTTTGCCGCGGTGACCGAGGCTATCGACCAGGTGGTCGCCAAGGCCCAGATTCCGCGTGCCTTTGTGTCGGGCATTGGCCTGGCCGTTCCGTGCCCCATCCCGGCATCGGGCGATGCCAAGGTCAAGGCCAACATCGCCATCAACCTGCCCGAGCTCAAGATTGCCATCCAGGAGCACTGCCCCGACGCGGTCGTTAAGTACGAGAACGACGCCAACGCTGCTGCTATGGGCGAGGCCTGGCTCGGCTCTGCCAAGGGCGTACAGAACGTGGTGATGGTCACCATTGGTACCGGCGTGGGCGGCGGCGTTATCGTTAACGGCGACGTGGTATCGGGCGTTGTGGGTGCTGGCGGCGAGATTGGCCACATGTGCCTGAACCCGGCCGAGGAGCGCACCTGCGGCTGCGGCGGCCATGGCCACCTGGAGCAGTATTCCAGCGCCACCGGCGTGGTGAGCAACTACCTTGCCGAGTGCAAGAAGGCGGGCGTCGAGCCCATCGAGCTGACCGGCCCCTCCGATTCCAAGGACGTGTTCCAGGCTTGTCGCGAGGGCGACAAGCTCGCGCTGGCCGCGGCCGATACCATGGCCGACTATCTCGGTCGCGCCCTGGCACTTATCGCCAACGTGGTCGACCCCGAGATGTTCCTCATCGGCGGCGGCGCCTCCGCCTCGGCCGATGTTTACCTCGACAAGGTTCGCGAGCACTTTAAGCAGTACGCGCTCTCCGCCTCGCGCGAGACGCCCATTAAGGTTGCTTCGCTCGGAAACGACGCCGGTATCATCGGTGCCGCCTACGTAGCTCTGCGCGCCGCCGGTAAATAGCTGGTGCAAGGGGGACAGGTTACATTGCACCAACATGGTGCAAAAGGGACAGCCTTGGCCCCCGTGCCTGCGCCCCAAAATATGCCGTGGCCCTTCCGTCTGCGAAGGCTCGGCATCGGCGTGCTACCATAGCTACGTCCAAGTACACATATCAAGTGGAGGATATCCATGGCAAACGTTCTTGTCTTTGGTCACCAGAACCCCGATAACGACGCCATCATGAGCGCCGTCGTCCTGTCCCAGCTGCTCAACCAGGTTGAGTATGCCGGCAACACCTACGAGGCCTGCGCCCTTGGTCAGCTTCCGGCCGAGTCCGCCAAGCTGCTCGCCGACGCCGGCATCGCCGAGCCCCGCGTGATCGAGTCCGTCGAGGCTGGTCAGCTCGTCGTCCTCACCGACCACAACGAGTCTGCCCAGTCCGTCGCCGGCCTTAAGGACGCCACGGTCTTTGGCGTTGTCGATCATCACCGCATCGGCGACTTCGAGACCGCCGGCCCGCTGCACTACATCTGCCTGCCCTGGGGCTCCAGCTGCACCATCGTCACCAAGCTCGCCGGCGTGCTCGGCGTTGAGCTTTCCGACGTCCAGGCCAAGCTGCTGCTCTCGGCCATGATGACCGACACGCTCATGCTCAAGAGCCCCACCACCACCGATGTCGACCGCGCCGTCGCCGCCAAGCTCGGCGAGCAGGTGGGCGTCGACCCGGTCAAGTTTGGCATGGAGGTCTTCCTCACCCGTCCGTCTGGCTCCTTCACCGCAGCCGAGATGGTCGGCAACGACATCAAGATGTTCGAGCCTGCCGGCAAGAAGCTGCTCATCGGCCAGTACGAGACTGTCGACAAGACTCGCGCACTCGGCATGATCGACGAGATTCGCGAGGCCATGCGCGCCTACGCCGCCGAGAAGGGTGCCGACGGCATCGTCCTGTGCATCACTGACATCATGGAGGAGGGCTCGCAGGTCCTGCTCGAGGGCGAGACCGAGGCTGCTCAGAAGGGCCTGGGCATTGCCGACGAGCACGACGGCGTCTGGATGCCGGGCGTCCTCTCCCGTAAGAAGCAGGTCGCTGCCCCCATCATGGCCGCCTGCTAGGTTTTGTAACCTGCTACGACCGGACCGCGGACACCCCGCGCTCCGGTCGTTTTTTGTGCGCGGCGCCGCGTCGTCTCTTGGACAGGCGTGCCCGTGCCGTTGAGCAAATAATGTTCAACCTGTGGTTCCGCTTTTCGGCCACGCCTGCGTGCCTGTCGTGCAGGGTAGGCTAGATGCAAGCGTAATACGTTAGAGCGCGGCGCCGCCACTTGGGCGGGCCGTGCTTTTTTAAGACGGGAGCTTTCCCGTGAAAGGAGCCGCCCATGGCAGCACCCGAGCAGCTGTTCAACGTCCGTGAGCGCAAGCGTTTTGAGCGCCATGACATTTGGGAGCGCATCACCGAGAACGGCACGATTTCCGCCGCCGTCATGGTCTTCGCCGCCATCGCCGCCGTCATTTGCGCCAACACCGATGCCTACGAGGCCATCCATCACTTTTTGGAGACCCCGCTGTATGTGGGTCTGGGCAACCTTACGGCCGGTCTCACCGTTGAGCTTTTCGTCAACGACTTCCTCATGGCGATCTTCTTTTTGTTGGTGGGCATTGAGCTTAAGTACGAGATGACAGTTGGCGAGCTCAAGAACCCGCGCCAGGCTATGCTTCCCATGCTGGCAGCCGTGGGCGGCGTCGTCGTTCCCGCCTGCATCTACCTGATCTTTAACCATGCCGGCGCGCACAACGGCTGGGCCATTCCCATGGCAACCGATATTGCCTTTGCGCTGGGCGTGCTGTCGCTTTTGGGCAACCGTGTGCCCAACGGCGTGCGCGTGTTCTTCTCGACGCTCGCCATCGCCGACGACCTCATCTCCATCGCCGCCATCGCCATTTTCTACGGTCAAAGCCCCAATCCGTTTTGGTTGGGCGCCGCCGCGCTTGTGACCTGCGCGCTCGTGTGGCTCAACAAGACGCAGCATTACCGCCTTGCCCCGTATTCGGTACTGGGTCTGCTGTTGTGGTTCTGCATGTTCAAGAGCGGCGTGCACGCTACGCTCGCCGGCGTCATCCTGGCCTTTACCATCCCGGCCAAGTGTGGCGTCAAGCTCGATAGCCTCACCGATTGGTTGGGCGAGTGCCTGCCGCTGCTCGATGACCGCTACGATGACGAGGCACACATCCTGGGCCAGCATGACTTTACCGTCTCGACTACCAAGGTCGAGCGCGTCATGCACCGCGTGACCCCGCCGCTCATTCGCATGGAGCGTCTGATCTCCACGCCGGTCAACTTTGTGATCCTGCCGATTTTTGCGTTCGTCAACGCACAGGTTCGCCTAGTGGGCGTGGACATGAGCACGCTGCTCACCGACCCGGTGACGCTCGGCGTGTACTTTGGCATGCTGCTGGGTAAGCCGATCGGTATCTTTGGCATGACGTTTGCCCTGGTTAAGCTTAGGGCCTGCGAGCTGCCGCGCAATGTCAACTGGCACATGATTGCCGGTGTGGGCATTCTGGGCGGCATCGGCTTTACCATGTCGATTCTCATCAGCGGCCTTGCCTTCCCGACGGCCCAGTTTGAGGTTCTGGCCGCCAAGGCCGCTATTCTCGCCGGCTCTGTCACCGCGGCCGTACTTGGCATGATCTATATGAGTGTGATCTGCAAGCACCCCGCGCCCAAGGACGAGTAAAAGTTCGAAAACAGACACCAGAACCGGTTTGGATGCGTTCGAAACTCGGATCCGGGTGCTACTGGCCCTCTGCCAGACACCCCCGTGGTCAAAAAACGCCGTTTGTGAGTACTGTCACAAACGGCGTTTCATTTTAGGTGTGGAAAATAATGAACAAAGTTATAAGAACTGTACGTTAATGAGTGAGCATCGACTTCCAATTCGGCGCTGGTTGACGGTGACTAGGGAGTTTCAAGTCCAGTTTTGCCGATTTCGACCAAAAATCACTGCTACTAAAAAGGTAACAGTACTCATATTTGCCCTTTTTTGGCCACAAGCCCTAAAACAAGCCACGCCAGGGTCGGGAAACGGGCCAAATCGTCGGCCTCGAGGCTTATTCCACGGTGCCGTAGATGGCGCCCCAGCCGTGGGCGGCCAAGGCGGAGTTGAGCTGGTCGCAAAGTGACTGGCGGTCGTAATAGCCGGGCGGTAGCAGGTTGACGATTTCCATGAGATCGGGCGCCAGGTCCAAGATTTCGGCCTGTACGATCAGATCCAGACGGTCTATGGCGTGGCGGTCGTAAAACAGCCCGTCGACCAGGCGCTGCAGGTCGCCGAATTCCTCGGCCTGGAACGATCCGTACTCCATAGTGCCTCCTTGGGCGCCCGCGCCGGCATGCGCGGCGATTCGTAATTCATTGCGATGGACTTAATCTATCACGGCTTCATAACGTTTCGACGGTGGCGGTCTATACTTAGAAGAACTGCAATGTACCGCTTCGCGAAAGGTCGCACCCATGCAGACGATCTACCAGAAGATGGAGACCACCGAACTCGATGCCGCCATCGAGGCGCTCAAAGCCGAGGTCGCCGAGGTCAAGGCCAAGGGCCTGGCGCTCGATATGGCCCGCGGCAAGCCGTCGCCCGCCCAGGTGGACATCTCGCGCCCCATGCTCGATATCCTCAACGCCGACGCCGATCTGCACGACGGCAGCGTCGACTGCTCCAACTATGGCTGCTTCGAGGGCATTCCCTCGGCACGCAAGTTGGCAGGGGAGTTCCTGGGCTGCCCCGCCGAGCAGACGCTCGTGCTGGGTTCGTCGAGCCTTTTGATCGAGCATGACATCGCCGGCATGTTCTGGCGTTGCGGTTCGTGCGGTAGCGAGCCCTGGGACGCCTACGAGGCCGCACACGACGGCAAGAAGGTCAAGTTCCTGTGTCCCGTTCCCGGCTACGATCGCCACTTTGGCATCACCGCCGACTTGGGCATCGAGAACGTCCCCGTCGCGATGACCGACAGCGGCCCCGACATGGACGAGATCGAGCGCCTCGTTGCCGCCGACGATTCCATCAAGGGTATCTGGTGCGTGCCCAAGTATTCCAACCCCACGGGCATCACCTTTAGCGAGGGCACTGTGCGCCGCCTGGTCGAGATGCCCACGGCCGCGACCGATTTCCGCATCTTTTGGGACAACGCCTACTGTGTGCACGACCTGTACGACGAGACAGACGAGCTCGCAAGCATCTTTGACCTCGCTCGGGCGGCGGGCACCGAGGATCGCGTGGTGGCCTTTGCCTCGACGTCCAAGATCACCTTCCCGGGCGCCGGCATCGGCTTTATCGGTGCGAGCCCCGCGGTCATCGCCGAGTTCTCCAAGCGCCTGAAGGCCGGCCTCATCAGCGCCGACAAGCTCAACCAGCTGCGTCACGTGCGCTTCCTTCCCACCATCGAGGCGGTCAAGGAGCACATGAAAAAGCATGCCGAGTTCCTGCGCCCGCGCTTTGAGGCCGTCGAGCGCAAGCTCACCGAGGGCTTGGGCGACACGGGCTGTGCCACCTGGACGCACCCCCGCGGCGGCTACTTTGTAAGCTTCGATGGTCCCGAGGGCTCGGCCAAAAAGGTCGCCGCGCTTTGCGCCGACCTGGGCGTCAAGCTCACGCCGGCCGGTGCCACTTGGCCCTATGGCAAGGACCCGCGCGACACCAACATCCGCATCGCGCCGAGCTATCCCACGGTCGAGGACCTGGAGGCCGCGCTCGATGTGCTGGTACTGGCCGTAAAGCTGGTCGCTGCCGAGCTTGCGCGTGCCGAGCGCGCCTAACGCGCGGCTTCCCGTACTATCCGCACTTTCGATACGTAAAGGAGCGTATACATGGATTTGGGTATTTCCACCAACCCCACGCCAGAGCTCTACACCATTAAGGTAACCGGCGAGATCGATATCTCTAACGCCGATAGCCTGCGCAATGCCATCGACCTGGCGCTCGAGCAGCCTACTGAGGCCGTTGAGCTCGATTTTGCCCAGGTGAGCTACATCGATTCGACGGGCATTGGCGTGCTCGTGGGAGCTGCACACCACGCGGTCGACCACGGCAAGCGCTTTAGCTGCACCAATGTGCAGCCCCCGGTGATGCGCGTGGTTCAGCTGTTGGGTGTCGACCAGGAGATTTCGATCACCGCTGCATAATCATTGCCCCCAAAAGGGCGTGCCGTATGGCATATGTTTGTGATGCGCTCGGACGTTTTGGCGTCCGAGCGCTATACTTGACCGAATGTATAGACGAGTTCCGGCCGAATGGCGCGGTGCGGGCTCGACTCACATCGAGCCTTGGAGGTATGTGTGTTTGGTATTGGAGAGGGTGAGCTCGCGATCATCGTGGTCTTCGGCTTTTTGCTGTTTGGCCCGGATAAGCTCCCGCAGATGGGCCGCACGATCGGCCGTGCTATCCGTCAGTTCCGCGAGACGCAGGAAAAGATGACGGCTGTTGTTCAGTCCGAGATCATCGATCCGGTAAGCGAGGCCGCGTCGGCCCCGGTCAAGCCCAAGAAGGCTGCCGTCGATGACGATTCCGATGCGGACGAGGATGCTGCCGAGACGGCAGCGCCCACCAAGAAGGAGACCTTTGCCGAGCGTCGCGCCCGTCTTGCTGCCGAGAAGGCCGCAAACGAGGGTGCCGTTGAGGGCGAGAGCGCTGCCGAGGAGCCTGCGACCGAGGGCGCCGAGCCCGAGCCTGCCGCTGCCGAGTCCGCTTCCGCTGCAGAGTCGGAGCCCGAGCCGGCAGAGCCCACAACGGCCGATCTCTATGCCCGTCGTCCCCGCAAGCGCAAGGCCGTCGTCGACCAGCTTGCCCGCGAGCTCGAAGCCGAGGACGACACCGCTGCCGCCGACGCCCCGAAGGGAGGCGATGAGTAATGCCTATCGGACCTGCGCGAATGCCGCTCTTCGATCATCTGGGAGAGCTCCGTCGCCGCTTGACCATCGTGGTCGTGTCGGTATTTGCCGCAGCCATCGTGCTGTATTTCGCCACGCCCGTGGTGCTCGACATCCTGAAAGACCCCATCCGCTCCTTTGTGCCGGACGGTAAGTTCTACATCACCACCACGCTCGGCGGTTTTGGCTTGCGCTTCTCGCTGGCCATCAAGATGGCCGTGGTCATGTGCACGCCCATGATCATCTGGCAGATCCTGGCATTTTTCCTGCCGGCGCTGCGCCCCAACGAGCGCAAGTGGGTCGTGCCCACGGTGCTCACCTCGACGGTGCTGTTTTTCCTGGGCGCCATCTTTTGCTACTTCATCATTATCCCGGCAGGCTTTGAGTGGCTCATCGGCGAGACCTCGGCCGTCGCTACGGCGTGGCCCAATCTGGAGGACTACGTCAACATGGAGCTGCTCTTTATGATCGGCTTTGGTGTGGCGTTTGAGCTGCCGCTCATCATCTTCTACCTGTCCGTTTTCCACTTCGTGTCCTACGCGGCCTTCCGCAGCGCCTGGCGTTACGTATACGTTGGCCTGCTCGTGGGCTCGGCTGTGATTACGCCCGACGGCTCGCCCGTTACGCTGGGTCTTATGTACGGTGCCCTGCTCTCGCTCTACGAGATCTCGCTCGCCATCGCCCGCGTGGTCATCACCGCGCGCGAGGGCAAGGAGGGCCTGTTCGTGAGCCGTCTGGACCTGTTCTCGGACGACGAGGACGACGAGGAGTAAATCGGTATGCACGAGGTTGGCATTGTCAACGGCATACTCGATACAGTGATTCGCGCGGCGCGTGGGGCGGGGGCCTCGCGCGCCGTTTTGGTAACGCTGCGTATCGGGGATATGACCGAGGTCGTGCGCGAGGCGCTCGATTTTGCGTGGGAAACGTTTCGCGACGAGGATCCGCTCATGTGCGACTGCGAGCTTGCCGTGGAGGAAGTCCATCCACAAAGCGAGTGCCTGGACTGCGGCGAGGTCTTTGAGCACGACCGTTTCCATTGCCGCTGCCCCCACTGTGGCGGCGCCAACGTGCGCCTGCTGCACGGCCGCGAGCTCGACATCGCCAGTATCGAAATCGAAACCCCCGACGATTAGCCCACCAGCCACCTGGGAACGGGGTAAAAATGTTAGAAGTTAAGGAGTGCCGAATATGGCCGAGAAAACGATTGATGTCGCATCGCCGATTCTGTCGCGCAACGAGCGCCTGGCAGATCAGCTGCGTCAGCGATTTAATGAGGCGGGCACCTATGTGATCAATGTGCTGTCGAGCCCTGGCTCGGGCAAGACCACTACGATTCTGGGCACCAACGAGCGCCTGCGTGACAAGGCCGGCCTGCGTTGCGCCGTCATCGAGGGCGATATCGCCTCGGATGTCGACGCCATTACCATGAAGGAAGCCGGCATGCCCGCCATCCAGATCAACACGGGCGGCCTGTGTCACCTCGAGGGCAACATGATCATGGAGGCCGTCGACGCCTTCGACCAGGCGGTGGGTCTGGAAAACATTGACGTCATCTTTATCGAAAACGTGGGCAACCTGGTCTGCCCGGTCGACTTTGACTTGGGCGAGAACCTGTCCATCATGATCCTCTCGGTGCCCGAGGGCGACGACAAGCCCATCAAGTACCCGGGCATCTTCCAACACGCCGGCGCACAGCTGCTCAACAAGGTCGATGTGGCCCCGGCTTTCGATTTTGACATGGATAGGTATACTAAGACACTCGATGACCTCAATCCGCAGGCGCCGCGGTTTGCCGTGAGTGCGCGCAAGGGCGAGGGCATGGATGCCTGGTGCGATTGGCTCATCGGGCAGATTGAGCAAGCAAGGGCGTAAGTCGGCCGCCATACGGGCGGGCGTAGCCGCAGTGATACGAGATAGGAGCCTCTTTTGAAGCTCATCATCGCCGAGAAAAACGACGCCGCGCGTCAAATCGCCGAGCGGCTGTCCACGGGTAAGCCCAAAAAGGACAAGGTGTACAACACCGCCATCTACCGTTTTGAGTGGAAGGGCGAGGAGTGCGTGACCATCGGCCTTGCCGGTCACATCCTGGCGCCCGATTTTTGCGACAGCGTGCTGTTCGATAAAAAACTGGGCTGGTATTCGGTGACCGAGGACGGCGAGATGCTGCCGGCCGATATGCCCGATGGCCTGGCCCGCCCGCCGTACGACACCAAGCGCAAGCCGTTCCTTGCCGATGGTATCTCCATCAAGGGCTGGAAGCTCGAGAGTCTGCCGTATCTCACCTGGGCGCCCGTCATTAAGCTACCGGCCGAGAAGGAGCTCATTCGTTCGCTCAAGAACCTCGCTAAAAAGTCCGACAGCGTTATCATCGCCACGGACTTCGATCGCGAGGGCGAGCTGATCGGCTCGGACGCTCTCAACAAGGTGCGCGAGGTTGCGCCGGACTTGTCGGTTGCCCGCGCCCAATACTCTTCGTTTACCAAGGCCGAGATCACGCAGGCCTTCGATAATCTCGTCTCGCTCGACCAGAATCTGGCCGACGCCGGCGAGAGCCGCCAGCACATCGACCTCATTTGGGGCGCGGTGCTCACGCGTTACCTGACGCTCGCCAAGTTTGGCGGCTTTGGTAACGTGCGCTCTGCCGGTCGCGTGCAGACGCCGACGCTCGCCCTGGTGGTCGAGCGCGAGCGCGAGCGCATGGCGTTTGTGCCCGAGGACTACTGGCAGATTCGCGGCATGGGTGCCGCGCAGGGCGCTGCCGAGGACGATCGCTTTAAGATTGCGCACAAAACGGCGCGCTTTACCGACAAAGATGCTGCCGAGACGGCGTATGGTCACGTCGACGGCGCCAAGATGGCGACCGTTGCCGCGGTGACCAAGCGCTCGCGTAAGCAGCAGCCGCCCACGCCGTTTGCGACGACCTCGCTGCAGGCTGCCGCCGCGGCCGAGGGCATCTCGCCTGCGCGTACGATGCGCATCGCCGAGTCCCTCTACATGGCCGGTCTCATCAGCTACCCGCGTGTCGACAATACCGTGTACCCTGCGACGCTCGATTTGGGCGCCGTGGTGAGCGATCTGGCAAAGATTAATCCGGCGCTGGCGCCCGTGTGCAAAAAGGTACTCGCCGGTCCCATGAAGCCCACGCGCGGCAAGGTCGAGACCACCGACCACCCGCCTATCTATCCCACGGGCGAGGGCGATCCGTCCACGCTCGACGGCGGCCAGCGCAAGCTCTACGACCTCATCGCCCGTCGCTTCCTGGCGACGCTCATGGGGCCCGCGACCATCGAGAACACCAAGCTCGAGCTTGATGTGAACGGTGAGCCGTTTGTGGCCTCGGGCGACGTACTCGTGACCCCGGGTTTCCGCGAGGCGTACCCGTATGGACTCAAGCGCGACGAGCAGATGCCGCCGCTGGAGCAGGGCGATACGGTCGACGTGTTCGACATAAAGCTCGAGGCCAAGCAGACCGAGCCGCCCGCGCGCTACAGCCAGGGCAAGCTCGTGCAGGAGATGGAGAAGCGCGGCTTGGGTACCAAGTCCACGCGCGCGAGCATCATCGAGCGCCTGTATGCCGTGCGCTATCTCAAAAATGATCCCGTTGAGCCGAGCCAGCTGGGCATCGCCATCATCGACGCGCTGACGCAGTTTGCCCCGCGCATCACGAGCCCCGATATGACCAGCGAGCTCGACGGCGACATGACCCGCGTGGAGCGCGGCGAGGACACCGAAGAGCATGTCGTGACACACTCGCGCGCGCTGCTGGCCGGCGTGCTCGACGAGCTGCTCAAGCACACCCAGGAGCTCGGCGACGCCATCAGCGACGCCGTCACGGCCGATGCGCGCGTGGGCGCCTGCCCCAAGTGCGGCAAGGACCTGGTCATGAAGACGAGCGCCAAGACCCGCGGCAGCTTTATCGGCTGCATGGGCTGGCCCGACTGCGATGTGACCTATCCGGTGCCGAGCGGCGTCAAGGTGAGCCCGCTTGAGGGCGAGGCCGCTGTGTGTCCCGAGTGCGGTGCGCCGCGCATTAAGTGCCAGCCGTTCCGCCAGAAAGCTTTCGAGATCTGCGTGAACCCGACGTGCCCCACCAACTACGAACCCGACCTTAAGGTGGGCGAGTGCAAGGTGTGCGCCGAGGCCGGACGCCATGGCGACCTGATCGCGCACAAGAGCGAAAAGAGCGGCAAACGCTTTATCCGCTGCACCAACTATGACGATTGCGGCGTGAGCTATCCGCTGCCGGCGCGTGGCAAGCTCGAGGCGACGGGCGAGACCTGTCCCGAGTGCGGCGCCCCCATCGTGGTGGTCAATACGGCGCGCGGCCCGTGGCGTATCTGCGTCAACATGGACTGCCCGACCAAGGAGAAGAAACCCGCCCGCGGCCGTAAGACCACGACTAAGGCGAGCACGGTGAAGAAGACCACGGCGACAAAGAAGACTGCTGCCAAGAAGACGACCGCCAAAAAGACGACGGCCAAGAAGTCGACTACCAAAAAGACCGCTGCCGACAAGTAGCCGCACGGTCGAAACATCACCTAAAACAAAAACGAGCGAGGACCTCAAAATCCTCGCTCGTTTTTTATCCGGCAGTTAGGGACGTTCCTTTTCTGCCGGCAGTTTAGGAACGTCCCTAACTGCCGGCTCGGGAACGACAAAGCGCTAGTTCACTTCGACGGGCTTGGCGCCGGGATAGCGCTCCTCAAAGTCTAGGCGGTACTTATTGTCATTGGTGCCCGCCACGTTGTCGCGTGACAGCGGCGCCACGATCTCATTCTTGTGGTCCGCAGGCTTGGCGTATTTCAGGCTGATTTCCCAGGCGTCACAGATTGCGTCAATGCGGTGGTCCAGGTCGTCGTACAAGGCGATGATGTCCTTCCAGGAGCTGTAGTTCTTGGAGCTCGTCGGGACGTCTAGGTCCTCGACGATGTCGTAATACTGCTCGATGGTGTCCTCCGTGCGCTCGGCGACGTCGGCGAGATTTTGACGGGTGGTTCGATCCTCTTCCAGATAGCTGCCGTTGAAGTTCTGCGCGCAGCCACGGACCTGGCTATCGAGGTCTTCGAGCAGGTCGTAGTATTCGCTCAGGCGACGGTAGAGGTTCTGCTCGGAGAGCGTTGCTTCGCCGCCATCCTCGTCGTCATCGTCATCATCGTCGTACAGGCTGTTGGGATCGCCGAGAGGCTTTAGGTCATCGTCGTCGACGTCATGGTGCAGCTTAGCTACCTCGGCAGTCGTCTGCGTGGCGGCGTTGTCGAAAGGCTTGATCACAAAGAAAACGACCAGGGCGATGATGATCGCCACCAGCACAACGATAACGGCGATAAGCGGCCCGGTGCCGCTCTTTTTGGGAGCGGGGGTCTGTGGCGAAGCGGGCGCGTATGCGGGAGCCGGCTGCTGTTGGGGCGAGCCGCTCGCGACGGGTATGCGCTGCGTGGTCTCGACGGCCGCGGGGCCTGCGGCGGGGTCGGGGCGATAGGCGAGGGGGTCGTCCGCCTTGGCTTGCGGCGTATCGAGGGAACCGGTCTGCTCAAAAGCGGGCTGGCTATCGCTCGCGGTTGTTTGCTCAACGGGTGCACCGCACGAGGTGCAGAACTTGGCATCATCTGCAAGAAGTTTGCCGCACGAGGCGCAATACCGAGACATTGCCACTCCTTTCGCCACATTTCAGTGCAATACGACGATTATACCCAGCGTCCAAAATTCCCCATCATAAGTTGCGGTGAAATAGGGACTGTTTGGCGGTCTCGGAGCTTCAATCAGTCCCTATTTCACCGCAACTTTGGAAAGGCACCTTTAGCCATTGGGGACGCACCGAGCACTGGGGTATCATGGCTTGGTTGATATATCTGCATTTACGCGCCTTGTAGGAAGGGGCTGCGCCCATGGCTTTTGAGCCCGCTCAACATAGCTTCATTACGCTCGAGGGCGTCGATGGCGCCGGCAAGTCCACGCAGGCGCGCCTGCTTGCCCGCGCGCTCGACCTTGCCGGCTACCAGGTTGTGAGCCTGCGCGAGCCGGGCGGTACCGCCATCAGCGAAAAGATCCGTGCTCTGCTGCTCGACCCCGCCAATACGGCGATGGGCGACACTTGCGAGCTGCTGCTGTATGAGGCCGCCCGTGCCCAGCTGGTGCACGAGGTCATCGCGCCTGCCCTTGCTGCCGGCAAGGTGGTCCTGTGCGACCGCTTCTACGATTCCACAACTTGCTATCAGGCGTTTGCCGATGGCCTCGATCGCCAGATAGTGCGCGATGCCAACAACTTGGCCGTCGCGGGGACGCACCCGGCGCTCACACTCGTCTATCACATCACGCCCGAGCAGGCGGCGCTGCGCATGGCCGACCGCGGTGCGGCAGATCGCATGGAGGCTAAGGGCATGGCCTTCCAAGAGCGTGTCTACCAGGGATTTTGCGCCATCGCCGCCGAGGAACCAAACCGCGTAAAGCTCATCGACGCGACCGCGTCCATCGAGGACGTCTTCGCGCAGACGGTCGAGCAGGTTCGCGCCTGCGGCCTCGACATTTCTCAGGACGCCGTCGCCGCCGCGCTTGCCAAGGAGGCCGAGTAACATGGCCCCCGCTCAGGCAAGCCTGCTGGCCAAGCTTGACACTCAGGAACGCGTGCGCGACTTTTTGACCAATGCCGTCGCCAGCGGTCGCGCATCGCACGCCTACCTGTTTTTGGGCACTCCCGGCGCCGGCAAGCTCGATGCCGCATGGGCGCTCGCCCAGGCCTTCCTGTGCGAGCAGGACGGCTGCGGCGCATGCGACAGCTGCGTGCGCGTTGCGCGGCACACACATCCCGACGTGCACTATTACACGCCCGAGAGCGCCACGGGCTACCTCATTGCCCAGACCCGCGAGCTGCTCGACGACGTGCCGCTGGCGCCCATCCGCGCCAAGGCCAAGGTCTACATCATCGACCGTGCCGAGCAGCTGCGCGCTAACACCGCCAACGCACTGCTCAAAACACTCGAGGAGCCGCCCGAGGGCGTTATGTTTATCTTGCTGGGCACCTCAGCAGACGTGATGCTGCCTACCATCGTGAGCCGCTGCCAGTGTGTGCCGTTTCGGCTGGTGTCGCCCGCCGTCGCCGCGCAGGCCGTGAGCCGCGCCACCGGTCAGGACCCTGCGCGTTGCCGCATGGCCGTCGCAGTAGCGGGAAGCCCCACGCGTGGCATCGAGTTCCTCAAGAGCGCCGAGCGCCAGGACGCCCGCCGTCAGATGGTTCGCGCCATCGATTCGCTCATCGCCGCCGACGAGGCCGACGTGCTCAGCCGCGCCAAGTCGCTCATCGTCGCCGTTAAGGCGCCGCTCGCCGAGGTCAAGTCCACGCAGGAAAAGGTGCTCGAGCAAAATGCCGACTACCTGTCGCGTGGAGCATTGAAGCAGCTTGAGGACCGCAACAAGCGCGAACTCAACGCGCGCGAGCGTTCGGGTATCATGGAAGCGCTGGCGAGCGCGCGGACGCTCATGCGCGACGTGCTGCTGACACTTCAGGACGAGGCGGCTGACGTGGTGAACGAAGACGTGCGCGACACGATCGGTCGGCTTGCCGCCGCGACGAATGTTGCGGGCGCCACGCGGGCGCTCGAGGCAGTCGCAACCGCCGAACGCAACATCGCTAGAAACGTTACTCCCCAGCTGGCCATCGAGGTCATGCTGTTCGATATCAGGAAGGCACTGAAATGCCGTTAGTCGTACCCGTTAAGTTTACCTATGCCTCGCGCGACCTGTGGTTCGATCCGCAGGATTTGGATATCCTCGAGGCCGATTATGCCATTTGCTCCACCGAGCGCGGAACCGAGATCGGCCTGGTCACGGCCGATCCCTTTGAGGTGCCGCAAGACGAGATCGGTCAGCCGCTCAAGCCCGTGCTGCGCGTGGCGAGCGACATCGACCTGCAGCTTGCCGACGACCTGGCCATCCAGGGCGACGAGGCCATGGTCGACTTCCGCCGCCTGGTCAAGGAGCTCGACCTCGAGATGAAGCCGGTGGGCGTCGAGTACCTGTTTGGCGGCGAGAAGGCCGTGTTCTACTTTGCGGCCGAGGAGCGCGTCGATTTTCGCCAGCTCGTCAAGGACCTGTCCTCGACGCTGCACATTCGCGTCGATATGCGCCAGATCGGCGTGCGCGACGAGACCCGCCTGGTGGGCGGCTATGCCCTGTGCGGACAGGAACTCTGCTGTACGCGCTTTGGCGGACAGTTTGAGCCCGTCTCAATTCGCATGGCAAAAGAGCAGGACCTACCGCTCAACTCGTCCAAGATTAGCGGCGTTTGCGGCCGCCTGATGTGCTGCCTGCGTTATGAGTTCGAGGCGTACAAGGACTTTAAGAGCCGTGCCCCTAAAAAGAAGACGCTCATCGATACGCCGCTTGGCAAGGCGCGTATCCAGGAATATGACACGCCGCGTGAGCAGCTGGTGCTGCGCTTGGAGAGCGGCAAAGTCTTTAAGGTCAACCTGGCCGATATGACGTGCTCGGAGGGCTGCAAAAAGAAGGCCGCCGAGCAGGGCTGCAACTGCCGCCCCGATTGCGTGACGCGCGACGTGCTCGAACGCATCGAGTCGCCCGAGATGCGCCTGGCGCTCATGGAGCTCGATCGCGAAAACGGCGTCGACGTGGGCGATGGCCTGTCGAGTGCCGACCGTCTGGCCGGCACGTCGATGCCCAAGCGCCGTCGTCGCGATGCTGAATCCGATGCTCGCGCCGGTCAGGGTCAGGGCGAGGGCCGTGGCCGCGGAAAGGGCCGCGGCAAGGCCGAGGCGCCCGAGGCCGAGGAGGCCGCCGGTGGCCGTCGCCGCCGCAAGCGCGCGGGCTCGGGCGATGCCGGCGAGGCTGCAGATGCAGGCAAGAACGCTTCCCGCGAGCGTGAGGCTCAGCAGCCCCAGCAGCAGAATCGCGGCGGTGGCATGAACCCCACACGTCGCCGCCGCCGTCATCTGTCGAGCGAGGAGCGCGAGGACGCCTTCCGCGCCGCAGCTGCTCGCGAGGCTGGTGCCGCTTCCAAGGGTGGTTCGGGTTCCGATGCGCCTGCCGACAAGGGCGGCAAGTCACGTGGCGAGGAGGAGCGCGCGCCGCGTCCGCGCCGTCGCCATTCCTCGGGCGCGCAGCAGAAGCCCTCGGTGCCCTCCGTGGCCGATCAGGTCTCGGATGGCGAGGTCAAGGTCACGCGCCGTCGTCCCGGAGCTGTCTCTTATACACATCTCCGAGC
>URGY01000008.1 GCA_900547505.1 uncultured Collinsella sp. | reverse complement strand
CGAGATGCAGCGTAGTCTCGTGGGCTCGGAGATGTGTATAAGAGACAGGGATACGGATAATCGCTCAGCAGCGCGGCGTTATCCTCCGAAGCCAGGCACATCGCCAGCTCATTCTCGCTCTGGCTCAGCAGCTTCCACTCCTGTTTGCGCGCAAACCCATGGCGAGCGAGCTTTACATGATGCCCGGCAAACGTCATGGCGTTGTTATCGCGCAAGCCTCCACAAATCGGGAAGCAAATCGGTGCCTGGCCGGACCACACGGCGGGATCGCCCTGCCACAGATACTCGCGACCTCCAGCCTCGATCGAGGTAAACGAACCGCCAGCCGTGGACACCTTAATAGAAATCGAATCGTTGGAGAGAGCGTATTCCATTGCCCATCCTTTCGAACAACTGCTTTTTTGCTCGCAAGAACCCGTCTCGGCCCTGACCAAAGGACAAACCCGCACGTTCATCGATACGTCCGGTATCCCAGCCATGCAACGGGGTACCATACAGACATTGATGCAATTACAGCTGAAAGGCCTTCTTATGCGAACCATCATCCTCTACGCCTCGCGCCATCACGGCAATACGAAAAAGCTCGTGGACGCCATCGTCGAGGCACACCCCGAGATCGATACCCTCGACGTCAAGGCGCTCGGTAAAAACGAGTACCCCGACCTGCACGAATACCATCTGATCGGCGTCGCCACGGGCATTTATTACTCCGAGATCGACAAGGACATGGCACGCGTGCTCACGAACGTGCTGCAGCCGCAGGACAAGGTGTTTGGCCTTATGACCTACGGTGGCAAAAACAAGTGGTACGGCAAGGATATCGATGGCATCTGCCGCATGAGGCAGGCCATCTTTATGGGTGTCTACGGCTGCCCCGGCTTTGATACGTGGGGGCCGTTCAAGCTCGCCGGCGGTGTCCAAAAGGGACACCCGACCGCCGAGGAAATTAAGGGCGCCGTCGACTTCTTCGACAAGATCGAAGACGAGTATGGCGACATCATCGTCGAAGAGTACGCCAAGCGTGAGAAGCGTCTAGCCTACGAAAAGGAGCATCCTGCGGGAGGTCTTGTGGCCGGCGTCAAGCGCACGGCAAAGAAGATCGCTAACAAGCTGTAACTGTGAAGGTGCTTTTGAGCGTTTAACCCATACGGCGGGTCCGAGCAGATTCGGGCCCGCCGTCTTTTTCTATCGTTACTCGGTAAAGGCGTTGCCGACGCTCTGGCCGCCAACATACGTCTCGACGAGGGTGAGCTCATGGTCGAACACGACAAAGTCGGCGTCGCGACCCGGCATGATGCTGCCGCACTTACCCTCGATGTGCGCGGAGCGTGCCGGCACCTCGGTTGCCATGCGAATGGCGATATCGGCGCTGGCGATGCCCCAGTCGACGATGTTCTTGACGCCCTGGGCAAGCGTGAGCACCGAGCCGGCAATGCTCTTGCCGTCGGCGAGCCAGCACAGGTTGTCCTTCATGATGACGTCCATGCCACCACTGGTGTAGCTGCCCTCGGGCATGCCGCCGCAACCCAGGCAGTCGGTGATGAGCACCGTGTGCTGCCAGCCCTTTGCCTGCAGCAGCGCCTTGATGGCGGCAGGGTTTACGTGCTTGCCGTCACAGATGATCTCGGCGTAGGTCTCGGGCGTGGACATGGCAGCGCCCACGACACCGGGCTCACGGTGATGCAGCCCGCGCTGACCGTTATAGGTATGCGTAAAGCAGCTGGCACCGGCGTTGATGGCGGCGATGCACTCATCGTAGGTGGCGTCGGAGTGACCGATGCTGGTCACCACACCCTTGGCATTCAGAGCAGCCGCATAAGCAGCGGCACCGTCGCGCTCGGCCGCCATGGCGCTCTTAACGATACGACCACCCGCAGCCTCCTGCCACTGATCGAAGACCTCCTCGGAGGGATCGATAAGATAAGCGGGGTTCTGCGCGCCCACGTGCTTCATGGTAAAGAAGGGGCCCTCCAAGTAGATGCCCTGAATGCGAGCACCGCAGAAGTCGGGGCCGCGACCCTCGTCCGCCTGAGCGATAGCGGCGCAGGCGTCCTTGATCTGCTCGACGCCATCGGTGAACGTCGTGGGCAGCCAGCTGGTGGTACCACGACGGGCGAGCTCGGTCGAGCTGATATCGATGCCCTCGGGATCGTTATCGGTAGTTGAGTGGTTGTAGAAGCCATGGATGTGAGTATCGACCATACCCGGTGCGATCCACGATCCCGTGTAGTCCTTAATCTCGCAAGAGGGCTCGTCGGCCTGCCAGGCGCCAAAGACGCCATCCTCGACCATAAGATAGCCGCCCAGTTGCGGGCCTGCCGGCAAGAAGAACTTGTCAGCCTTAATTGCGTACGTGCTCATATGCACTCCTTGCTTCTAGAGCAGTTGACCGTGGTGATACTTATACCCGGTCCATGTAAAAACAAAAAGCGCCCGCCCGCCGTTATGAGCGGACGGGCGCCCTTACAGGGGGACGCGATTAAGCGGTGAAGGGGTGAATCGTCACGCCCTTAACCACGCGGTTGACCGTGCCGGTGGGGCTCGGCGTATCGGGCGTGTTGCCCACGCGCACGGAGTTGAGCAGGCTGATAGCCTGGGCAAACATCACGAACGGCAGAGCAAGGTAGCCCTCGGGAAGCGCCTCGTAGCCCTTAAAGGTGAAGGACTCACCCTCATAGACGGTGGCACCTTCCTGCTGAACGGCGACGGTGTGCTGAGCGATCTTGTCGCCACCGATCTCGTTGAGGATGTCGATGTCGTACTGACGGGTGTAGGCGTCGTTGTTGACGAACACGAAGACGAGCGTCTTATCGTCGACGAAGGACTTAGGTCCATGACGATAGCCCATGGAGGTGTCGTAGGAAGTAGCGACCAGACCGTGAGCGAGCTCGAGGATCTTGAGCTGGCTCTCCTGGGCAAGGCCACCGAAGGAGCCAGAGCCCAAGTAGGTCACGCGGTTGAAGTCGCCAGCCAGGTAATCGGCGATCTCAGGCTCACGAGCGATGACCTCCTCGCCCATCTTGGCGATGGTCTCGACCCACTCGGCCTTCTGCTCGTCAGAGGCAGTGTCGAAAATAAGGGTGGAGAGCAGGGTCATGCAGGAATAAGAACCGGTCATGGCGAAGCCCTTGTCGTTGGCGCGCGGAATGAGCAGCGTCAACGCGTTGGGATCATCGGCAGACTCAACGGCGAGCTTGCCCTCGGGAGCGCAGGTGATGTTGAGGAACTTGACGTTGTGGACGAGCTCCTTGGCAACGGCAACGGCGGCAAGGCTCTCGGGGCTGTTGCCAGAGCGGGCAAAGGAAACCACGAGCGTGGGATCCTCAGCGCGCAGGAAATCGCGCGGAGCGCTCACGATGTCGGTCGTGGCGATGGGCTTAAAGTCGTAGAGATCAGTGTTGCCAGCGTGACGCAGGTACGGGGCGCAGGTATCGCCAACGTAGTCGGACGTACCGGCACCGGTGAAGACAACGGACAGACGGCCCTCGCCCATAGCACGAGCCTCGGCCAGGAAGGCCTCGATGGCCTCCTTGTTCTCGCGATAGATGTTGAGCGTATCACGCCAAAGCTCGGGCTGCTGAGCAATCTCGGCCGTGGTGATCTGGGCGCCGAGCTCGGTGAGCTCCTCGACACTCTTCTCGAACATTTCTAATACCTCTCTCTAGAAGTAATCCTCTGACGTGCAATTATACACTTCGGTTGGTTATCTGGTAGTAACCAGTTAAATGCAAAGAATCACCATATGGAAACGATGCGGAAACTAGTTGCTACGCTGGTGGTAAACCTTGTATTTAAACTGATCGGCACGAGCAACCGAGAGTGTATACTCCACAACCTCGTTTGACTCGTTATACGTAGTCCTGACCAAATCGAGCACAGGCGAGCCCTCGACAATTCCCAAAAGGTGGGCGTCGGTGGGACGGGCTATGCTCGCATAGAACTCCTCTTCAGCCACGCGTATCTTTTGCTGAAAGTCTTGCTCAATCACATCGTAAAGCGGCTTGCACTCCAGCAGCGGTCGCTTTAGGGACAGAAATTGACGAACCGGTAGATAGCTGCGTTCGACCATCATGGGCATGTTGTCGGCAGAACGAAGGCGCTTAAGCTTAAAAATGCGATCACCGATACGCAATCCCATATGCTCAGCCAGATTCTTATCGGCCTCCATCTCGCAAAACTCGAGAATCGTGGTCTCGGGGTCGCGACCCATCGCGCGCATCTGCTCGGTAAAGCTGTAGGACTGCATAAGATTGGTTGCCTTTGCCGAACGGTCGGTCACAAAGGTACCGCGACCGTGCTGCCGAACCACCAGTCCTAAACGCTCCAGTTCCTGCAGAGCCAGGCGTACCGTAGTGCGCGAGAGACCATAGCGCTCCGAAAGTTCGCGCTCGGAAGGAATCATGTCACCGGCGCGATATTCATGGTCAATCTTTTCGGTCAGAATATCGACCAGCTGATCGTACAGCGGTTGCTTACGCGCTCCGATCGCCATCCTATCCTCCCTTTTGCTCGAATTCGGCTAACTACCTAGGGTGTTAAGCATTATCAGTCCGCAACACCCGAATCATCAAGAAAACAAAAGCCGCGCGCTCTTTCGAGCACGCGGCTTTTAACATACACATGGCTTAAGGGGTCGGGGTGTGAGCCGCGTAGGGACACACCCCTCAAGCTAGAGCCTTACCAGATGCTCGGCCAGAGACCAAGCGGGCCAGCGCCCAGGATGCCCAGGACGAAGAGCAGCAGAATGCCCTTGGTCGGGGTCCAGCTGTGCTTAGCGAACATGTAGTAAAGCAGCAGCGTAAGCATAAGCGGGACGAGCTTCGGGACGATGGTGTTGAGGGTGTCGGCAACAGAGAAGTTGACCGGATCCTCGGTGACGGTGCCGTAGGTAACGGACTCCATGCCGTTGCCCAGATCGGTGACGCCGCACTCGACAGCGTTGCCGTCGGCATCGGAAGCGGTAAGGGCGTTGCCGTCCTCATCGGTCATGGCGATGGTACCGGCCTCAGCGGTCTCGGTATCGATGCCCTCCATACCGGTGAAGTTCTCGGCCTCCTTCTCGGAGACGATCACGGTAGTAGCGGAGAGGCCACGGGTGGTGCCGTTGGGGATCTGGAGGTTGATCTGGGTGCCACCCATGGTGACGACCAGGCAACCGACGACGAAGACGCCCATGATGGAAGCGGCACGCGTGAAGGCCTGCATGTTGGCAGTCAGAGCGTCAATAGCGCTGGTGCCAAGCTTGTAGGACCAGTTCATGAGCCAGAAGCGCAGAGCGAACTGGACGACGTTGAAGATCACCAGGAAGATAATCGGCGCAGCGGCGTTGCCGTTGATGGCCATGTTGGAGGTGATGCCGGCCGTGATAGGCACGAGCGTCAGCCAGAACAGGGCGTCACCGATACCACCGAGCGGGCCCATTGCGGCGACGCGGACGGCGCGGATCGTGGGGATGTCAACCTTGTTCTGCTCGAGCGAAAGCACGATACCCATAACAAAGGTGACGAGGAACGGGTGGGTGTTGAAGAACTCCAGGTTGTGGCTCATGGAAGCCGCGAGGTCGTTCTTGTTGGTGTGGATCTTCTCCAGACCGGGGATGATGGAGTAAAGCCAGCCAGCGGCCTGCATGCGCTCGTAGTTGAACGATGCCTGCAGGAAGCAGGAGCGCCAAGCCATCTTGTTGAGGGTCTTCTGGTCGAGCTGCGGAGCAGGAGTGAGATCCTCGTAGTGCTCCGGGATCACATACTCATTAGATGCCATCTTCGAAGTCACCTCCGTCAGAAACAGCTGCACCCTTCAGCTCGGTCTGCTGCTGGAAGTCCCAGAAAGCAATGCCGAAGCCGATGAGAGCGAGGATGAGCAGGGCAGGGGTTGCCAGAGAATCGTTGGCAACGGTGATGAGCGCGAGGCCAAAGCCCATGAGGAAGAAGCCCCACATATCGCGGTTCATCATAACCTTGAGCAGGACGGCGAAGCCGACGAAGCGCATCATGCCGCCTGCAGCGGACAGACCGGTCTGCAGCCAAGTCGGGATGGCGGAAGCGATGGTCTGACCGATGGTAGCGCCAGCGATGAAGAACAGGGTGACGACGACAGCGAAGATCAGGCCGAGCAGAGCCATGGCGAAGTAGTTCAGACGCTCGATGCCCTTGGTGTCAGCGTTATGAGCCATGTTGTCCGCGGAGGACATGAGGGGCGACATAAGCGTGAAGACCAGGGTAACGCCGAGCTGACCAAGCAGAGCGAACGGAATGGCAAGGCCGACTGCCGCGTTGGGCTCGAGGCCCGTAGCGATAGCGAGAATGGCTGCCATGATGCCGCCGATGACGGCGTTAGGCGGCTGAGCGCCTCCGATCGGCATGTTGCCGATCGTCATGAGCTGATAGGTACCACCCACGAGAAGACCGGTGTTGAGGTCGCCAAGGATAAGACCGATGACGGCGCCGGTGACGATGGGCTGATAGAGAGACTCGAGGAAGTTGAACTGGTCGATTGCCGCGACGAACGTGACGATGAAGACCAGAGCGACCTGGATGATCGAGTATTCCATCTTGCTCCTCCTTTCAAAATGTATGTACGCACTTTGGATATCACGTACAGAACGTCAGGGTTTCAATCCTGACAACGTGGATCACGAGGATTACGAGAAGAGCTTGCTCGTGTCCTCAACAGGCGTGCTCGGAACGCGCCTGATCTCCAACTCCACCCCCAATTCCTGCAGCTCTTTAAACGCAGCGACATCCTCGTCGTTAACTGCGACGGAGGTGGCGACTTGGCGCTTTCCTTCCGACATGTGCATGTTGCCGATGTTTACCTTCTTTATAGGCACACCGCCCTTGACGAGCGTAAGCACGTCTTCCGGTGTTTCGGCCACGATGAAGATCTTCTGGCGCGGGCTCGCCTTGCCAATGACGTCGATGGTCTTCTGCAGGGAGAAGAAACGCGTAGCGACGCCGGCGGGAGCGGCCATCTTCATGAGGTTCTGGCGCATGGTGTTGGTCGACACGTCGTCGTTGGCGACGAGGATGAGGTTGGAGCCCAGGGTGGAGTTCCACTGGGTAGCGACCTGACCATGGACCAGTCGGTTATCGATGCGGGTAAGAAGAATGTTGGGTTCTGCCATGTTGATCAGCTTCCTTTCGTTATTTGCTGACGACAGTTACTTGATCTCCTGAATCGCGTAACGCGAAACATCTACGACGGCACCGGATCGGACTTTGATCTGGACCTTTTCGCCTTCGATGCCCTTGACGGTTCCGTAGATACCGCCGGCGAAAAGAACCTCCTGACCCGGCTTGAGCTCGGTGTGCAGCTCCTTGAAGTACTTCTGCTTCTTCTTCATGTTGATTTGCGACCAGATGGTGTAAATCAAGCCCATGATGACAAGCAGGCCTAAAAGGGCGACCGAGGAGCTCAGGACGTTGGCTCCGAAATCGGCCATTAGATGCCGTCCTCGTCGCCGAAGATATCCTCTTCCTCGGAGCCGGCAACGGATGCGACCGTCTGGGCGGTGACGCCCGTCTGACCAACGGTCACGGCCTGCTCGCCAAGCTCGGCGAGCGTGGCGTTACCGCGAAGGAACAGAAGCTCAATAACCATGGGGAGGTTAGTGCCAGTCAGAACCTCGACGTTGTCGACATCCTGGGCAATCATCATCGACTGATTGAACGGGGTGCCGCCAAGCAGGTCGGTAAAGACGAGCACGCCATCGCACTCCTCGCGCATAGCGGTAATAGCGGCGCGGAGATCCTCACCGTAGGATGCAGCCTGGTCGCCCTCAAAAGGAACGACGGTAAAAGCAGGCTGGTCGCCAGCAACCATAGCGATAGCGCTTGCAAGGCCGGGTGCGAACTGTCCATGACCGGTAAGAATAAAGCCAACCATTCAAATTTCCCTTCCGAAGGTGTGTACGATCTGAGTCCGATGATTTTCGGAAGCCAGCGGGCGCTCGCCCTTAAAGCTTCTTGGAAAGCGTTCTTTGAAGACCAGTGGTTTCTAAACTGGTAGTAACCACGTGACGTGTTGTTGTCACTATATCACCCCAGAAGAGGTTGCTTTCGTTGATTCATACGGTAAAACGTTTTTGCACCGCTCACGGTGATAAATCGACCGTTTACCGCTCGTTAATACTTCTACCTGCGGTTTTGAAACCGTTTCGAAATGCTTTGGAAAAAGATCAGAACTTTTATTGTGTCTAAACAACGCAGGGCGGCTAAAAATAGCGTAAAGAAAAATTGCAGGTCATTGTGAAGATATGTGAATTGGTCTTTTTGTCTTAATACCAGTTAGAACCAGTTTTGAGATTATCGGTGAACGGTAGTTTTCGACCGTTCACCGGTTACTTGTAATCGTTTGCAGCTGTTTTCCCAGATGAATCGGGGAAACCCGATGAAGCATTTGCGCGATCACGGGAAGTTTTGGCATTTGTCCCCATCCCCCGTGCGCCAAACTCCGGCATCCAAAATGAGCTAATAGGTCACGTTAATCTTTTTCAATCATTACTAACTCAGTTTCCGTAATTATTTATCGTTTGTCGTTAATTCTGATATGATACAAGTATCATCCAAAATGCCGGTTGGAGGGGTTATGGTCCATCGAAACGCATCTATATCGAATGAAACCATCAGCCGCGAACAGACGATAGCCGAACTGAAGAAGCTCGCTCGCATCTGCAAATGGGCCACGATCTGCATTACCACCGCGCTCGCTCTGGGACTTCTCGCAGTCATTGCGATTGACCTTCTACTCATATTGCCTGGCCTCTCCCAAGGGTCGTGTCTCCAATCCGTAGAACTTCAAGCCGGCGAAGGGCCGTGCCTTGCTATCGTCGGTACCGATGCGCAGGCCCCACTTATGCTCGTTGCACACGATGGTCACACTGCCATAGGGAGCCTCTTGATGACATGTCTCGCGCTTACCATCGCGATAAGCGTGCGCAGGTTTTTCTTCAACATTGAAAAGGAAGGCAGGCCCTTTGACCTTGAATGTAACCAGACACTTCGTCGAGTAGGAAATTTATTCCTTATCGGCGGCGTTGCCGTGAGGCTTCTTGGTGCCGCAATCACGGGAATGATACTCTCAGGATTTGGCGGCAGCTTTACGGATGCGTTCGTCGGCCAGTTATTCGAGCCCTCTATGCTCTTTGCAGGCCTGATTATTTGCCTGATTGCCAGCATCTTCCGCTACGGGTATATCCTGCAAAAACAAGATGACGAATTGCTCTAGGGGGAATCCATGATTATTCTGCGGCTTGACCGCATGCTCGCCGAACGCAAGATTTCATCCAAAGAGCTTGCGGAACGCGTGGGCATCTCCCAGGTCAATATGTCGCGCATCAAGACGGGCAAGGTTTCTGCCGTGCGCTTTTCAACTCTTGATGCGATATGCCGGGCACTCGACTGCCAACCAGGCGATGTACTGGAATATATATCCGACGATAAAGCCGATAGTCTTTTTGGACTTAAAGATGAATAGCCATAATTAAGCCGCCAATCACGCCCTCAACGCAAAAAGCCCGCCAGTACGACTTCCGTGCTGGCGGGCAATTTGCTTTCTATCAGCTAGATGCTCGATGAGCCGTGCAACTCTTTACGCAAACAGACCGTAGATGCTGATGTTGGCCTTGGCATAGAGGCCGTTAGCATACTCGGTCCACTTGGAGCTAGCGCTCGAAGCCTGCGAGGAATACTGCTGGTAGGCGGTGTAATAGGCGGTCATGGCCTGCTTATAGGTTGCGCTATCGGCCGTAAAGGCATCGTCGGCGAACGCCTTAGCAAAGGTGCTGTCGGCGTCCTTCCAGGTGCCCTTTGAGCTATCCCACTCATCGCCGGCAAGGTTGATGATGTAGTCGGCGTAGTCCTTGCTCGCGGTCTCCTCGTTGCCGTCAGCAGGCTCGGTCGGAGCGGTCGGCATGCTTGCGGAGCTATCGCCAACCTTCTTCTTGTAGAGCTTCTGCAGCGTCGCGGACTGGCGGACGATCTGCTTGGCCTGATCCTTGGACACGCCATACTGCGTGGCCATGGTCTTGTAGTCGGAGGTGCCGATGGAATCCTCGGCGTACTGCTTCATTTCCTTGGAAGAGACGGTAATGCCCTCGTCCTCGGCAGCGTCCAGCAGAATCTGGTTGCGCACGTAGGACAGGATAACGTCGGCGGACGGAGCGGTGTAGTTGCCGTCGTCGTCCTTGACGGTGTCGAGGCTGTACTGGCTCTCGATGGCCTCACGCGCGGTGATGTCGCTCTTCTTGCCGTTGTAGCTATAGCTTGCCACGGTCGAATCGAGCTGGTCCTCGGTCAGGGTCGCCGAGCCGACGCCCTTGCCGCCAAAGCCACCGTTGCCGATAAAGAAGCCGACCACGGCAGCGATCACGACGGCGACCACAGAGGCGGCAATCATCGTCTTCTTGTGCTTGGATGCATGGTCGTCCACGTCGGAGTCGTTGTCCTCATCCTGCTCCTCGGGCATCAGATTCTCGTCAGCGGCGTCCGCGGCGGTCTTTGCCTCCAGACGGGCGTCCTCCTCCTCGGCGGTCGTGCCGGCGGCAATGTGCTCGGCAGACGTGCCGGCGACCAGGTCGATCTTCTCGTCCTCGTCACCGTCGGGGCCTTCGCCGCGCTCGATGATCTGGATGCCGTCGATCTCGTCCTTCTCGTCCTTCTTTTGAATCAGACCCATATCAGTTACTCCTTGTTAGGAAACATAGTCCCTAATAGAATACGCCCGGCAGAGCGCCGGGCGTATTGATTCTTAGGTTATACGCAAACACTTAAGTACTATTTAGGCGTTTGCAGCGTGCATACCTTAGGCCAGGTGCGCGATAACGGCATCGGCGAAGGCCTGCGTGCCCACAGCGCCCTCGACGGAGCCGGTCTGGGCACGACGCACGTCACCGGTAACCTGCTCACCCTCGTCGAGCGTGGTAGATACGGCGGCGCGAATACGATTGGCAGCATCGTTCTCGCCCAGGTGATCGAGCATCATCGCAGCAGAGAGGATCTCGGCCGTGGGGTTGGCGATATCCTTGCCCGCGATATCGGGTGCGGAGCCGTGCGTAGCCTCAAAGATGGCGCAGTCGGCACCGATGTTGGAGCCGGGGGCCATACCCAAGCCGCCCACCAGGCCGGCGCACAGATCACTCACGATGTCGCCGTACAGGTTGGGCAGCACCAGGACATCGAAGTCGTTGGGGTTTTGGACCAGGCCCATGCAGGTAGCGTCGACGATCTTGTCGTTGAACTCGATATCGGGATAGTTGGCGGCCACCTCGCGCGCAACGCGCAGGAACAGGCCGTCGGTCGCCTTCATGATGTTGGCCTTGTGCACGGCCGTCACCTTTTTGCGGCCGCAGCGGCGGGCATACTCAAAGGCATACTCCACAATGCGGCGGCTCTTGGCGATGGAGATCGGCTTGATCGAGATCGCGGAATCGGCGGCGAAGGTCTTTTGGCCCGAACGCTCAACGAGCTGCGAGAGCTCCTCGACCTCGGCAGCGCCCTCATCGAACTCGATGCCGGCGTAGAGATCCTCGGTGTTCTCGCGCACGATAACCAGATCAACGTCGCGGAAGCGCGAGCCGTCGCCCGGCTGCGACAGGCAGGGTCGCACGCAGGCGTACAGGTCAAAATTCTTGCGCAGGGCCACGTTAACGCTGCGGAAACCCGTGCCGACCGGCGTGGTGATGGGGCCCTTGATGGCAACCTTGGTCTCGGCGACCGCATCGAGCACGTGCTGGGGCAGCGGCGTGCCAAACTCGTCCATGACGCCGGCACCGGCCTCCTGGACGTTCCAATTGATCTGGACACCGGCAGCCTCGACCACGCGGCGCATGGCCTGCGTAATCTCGGGACCGATACCGTCACCGGGAATCAGGACTACATCGTGCGCCATAATCTGTTACTCCTCGTCTTCGGCGTCGTCAGATTTTTTAACGCTAGCACGCTTCTTCTTTTTGGAGAGATCCAGGCCAAAACGTTTAACAAGCATTTCGCAAATCTCGCTCGAACGGGCCTTGAGATAGCTGCCCTTACCGTTCTCGGCATCGAACTTAAGGCGCAGCGCAAGCTTCTCGGCAACCTCGGCGTCGATCTCGCCCTGGCAAAACTCGTACAGGCAACCGAGCATGTCGCGATACTCGAGGTCGCCGTGGTAGCACTGGATGGCCTCGTCCAGGATGGGCCAAGCCTCGCGCGAACGCTCGACGCTCGTGGCACCCCACACGCACAGCAGGCGGAAGGCGGCATAGCGCAGCGTGGAGGAGATCTCGTCGAACAGTGCAGTCTCGGCGCCCTCAAAGGCATCGCCCAGCTGCTCGGGGCAGGTGGTGGCGAGCGCCGTCAGGGCATCGAGGGCCTCCCAGCGGGTCTGTGCCTCGGGGCGGTCGAGCGCCTCGATCAACGCGGGTACGCAGGGCACGACGCGCTGCGGATCGCGCTCGGCAAGCAGGTGCAGCACGCGGGCGGCAAACTGGCGGATGCGGCGCGTGGGGCAGCCGAGCTCCTGGACCAGGCGATCGACGGCGTTCTCGTTCTCCTCTGCCAGCTGGAGCTGTGCCAGCTCCTCGTCGGTGAGCTGTTCGTCTTTATTTTCTGCCATAGTTACCTCTTCTTACTATTTCTTAGCGTGCTTGCCAGCACCCTTGCTGTCATCGGTGACCGAGATGAGCTGTCGGTCGGCTGCGCCATTGCGACGCGCACGGCGGCGTTCCTCGGCGTCGCCCGCATCGGCGGCGGCGCGATGAGCCTTGTTGACGTTAAAGACCTCGTCGTGCTTGCGCCATGGACCGACGGACTCGCCAAAGCTCATCTTAAGACCGGCGATAAAGCCGCCGAGCCAGCCGATCGGCGCAAACTGCACCAGCGGGAACAGTGAGAACACCCAGGTCAGCAGGACGACTGCCGCCGCGCCTGCAAAGTTGGCAATCCAGTAGTCGCGCTTGGTGATCACGCGCTTTTCGCACGCCCACTGGCCGCACAAAAAGCCGATGTAGATCGCAAAGAGAAAAAGCACCAGCGCAAGCACCACGAACGTCCAGCTCATGGGCGCTACTCCCCGTGATGGTGGCCGCAGCAGCACTCGTGGCCGTCGTCATGGCCGTGGCCGCCGCAGCACTCGTGGTCCTCGCCATGGTGGTGGCCACAACCGCACTCGTGGTCGTCGCCATGCTCGCCGCAACCGCAGCCTTCCTCGTGAGCACCGTGCTCCTCGGGACGATACTGCGACCAGTCCAGACCGGCGGCGATGGCGTCGGCCTCCTCCTTGTAGAGGACCGTGATGGCCTGGGTGCCCAGCTTGGCGCCACCAATGGCGTCGAGCATGTCGTAGAGCGTAAAGGCCACGTCGGCACCGGGCAGCGCGAGCTCGCGATCGTCGGCGTAAGCGAGCGCCAGGCGCAGGTCCTTGATGAAGTGCTCAACCATAAAGCCGGGCTTGTAGTCGCCGTCGAGCGCCTTGGGCGCCAGGCTCTCCATGGCGCCGGACTTGCCGGTACCGCCCAGGATCATCTGACGGGTCTTCTCCAGATCGAGGCCGCTCAGCTCGGCAAACGCCATGGCGTCTGCCATGCCGACCATGCAGGCGCCCAGCGACACCTGGTTGGCAAGCTTGGCAGCCTGGCCCTTACCGGCGCCGTCGAAGCAGCAGATGTTGGCCGCAAAGGTGGCAAGGATGTCGCGGGCCGGCGCGATGTCGTTCTCGGTAGCGCCCACGATAGCCGTGAGCGTACCGGCGATAGCGCCCGACTCGCCGCCGGTGACGGGGCAGTCAAACGCCATGCGACCGGAGACCTGGGCGGCCTCGGCAATGTCACGGGCGAGCTCGGGCGAGCTCGTGGTGAGGTCGATCAAGACCGCGCCCGGCTTGGTGCACGCAAGCAGGCCGTTGCCCGCCAGATAGAGCTCCTCGACCTCGGAGGGATAACCCACCATGGTAAAGACGACATCGGCGTTAGCCACGGCGTCGGCCGGCGTATCGGCCCAGACGGCGCCGCGCTCGATAAGCGTGGCGGCCTTGGACTTGGTGCGGTTATTGACCGTGACGGGATAGCCGGCGTCCAGGATGTGGCCGGCGATGGGGGCACCCATGATTCCGGTGCCGATAAATGCGACGGAGAGCTTGTTTGCCATGAAACCTTTCCTTTTGGGTTGGGTGTTGTTACCAGGTTAAATACTCGGTGCCAGCGTTTCGGCCGTGACTTGAGGGCACTTGCAGCCGCAGCGCCTGTCTACTCACCGCGCACACGGCGCGCGATGCGGTCGGAAAGCGAGGCTTTCTCGGCACGGTTCTTGCCCCAAAACGCGCAGGCCACCATGCCGGGGCCCACGTGCGAGCCAATGGTGGGACCGACGGAACTACGGATGATGGTGACGTCGGCGCAGCCTTCCTCCTTGCGAATGGCGGCCTCGAGCCAATCACCGTCCTTCTCGGCATCGGCCGTCATGATGGCGATGGGCATGGTGCGATCGGGCACGTAGTTCTCGCGGAACGACTTGAGGATGGACTTGAGCGCCTTCTTGCGGCCGCGGTTGACGCCGATCAGCGACAGCGAGCCGGCCAGGTCGTAGGACAGCTCGGGTTTGACGTCGAGCTTTGCCGTGAGCTGTGCCGCCGCGGGCGGAATGCGGCCGCCGGCAGCCAGCGCGTCAAAGCTCTCGAGCGTAAAGTAGCCGTGGACATAGGTCTTTGCCTCGTTTGCCCAATCGACCAGCTGCTTGGCGGTCAGTCCCGCCGAACGCTGACGCACGGCCTCGAGCGCCAAGAGCGCGCCGGTCGCGCAGGGCAGAGCGTTGTCGACCACGTAGAGCTCAAAATCGGGATACTCGGCGCGCACGGCGTCCGCCGCCTGGCACGCGGAGTTGTAGCTCGACGACAGCGCCGAGGTAAAGCACAGGTAGACCGTGGGCGTGCCCTCTTTGGCGCACTCGGTAAAGAACTCGATATAGCGACCGAGCGACACAGCCGAGGTGGACACGCGGGCACCGGCGCGCATGCGGTCGTAGAACTCCTTGGGTGTGATGCTCGACCAGATGTCATCCGTGCGCTCCTCGCCATCGATAATGAAGGGGAAACCCAGGATATCGACATCGAGGTTCGCGGCGACCTCGGGGCTAAAGTCGCAGCAGGTATCGACGACGATGCGGCAACGGTCCGAATGACCGGCGGATGCGGCCTTGTCCATCAAAGCGACTCCTTACGTAAAAAGGCGGCCACCCGCATGGGATGGCCGCCAACCGTTAACTCATGCAAGTTAACGTATTTTACTCGTCAAGTGTTTCGATGCGGGGCTTGATGATGCCATATCCACCATTCTTACGGTGATACACCACATTGATGAGGCCAGTCGTCGCGTTCTCGAACACGTAGAAGTCGTGGCCCAGCAGATCTGTCTGCACCAGCGCCTGCTCCTCAGTCATCGGGGTGACGTCGATAACCTTCTCGCGGACGAGCAGGTCGTCCTCTTCCTCGGGCAGCAGCAGGTCGGCCAGATCCTCAACGCGCTCGACCGGTGCGACATCCGCGGCGCTGGCACCGCCCTGGCGGTTGTCCACGACCTTGGTCTTGAACTTGCGCAGCTGGCGGGTGACCTTATCGGCGGAGAGGTCGATGGCGGCGTACATATCTGCACCGTGCTCGGCAACGCGAATCACCGAACCGCGGGCACGAACCGTAACCTCGACGATTGCCGGGTTGGGGTTCGAGGGGTTCTTCTCATAGCGAAGTACAACGTCGACCGTCATGGGCTCGATATCGAAAACCTTGAGCGCCTCGCCGATCTTCTCATCCACATGCGCACGCAGAGCATCGGTTACCGTCGTCTTGCGTCCAGAAACCTTGATATCCATACGTGGCTCCAATCTGCCTCGGGGACTTACTGTACTGGCTATGTACCCATTGCCGTGCATTTAATCACGCGGATTCCTAAAGACCCGAATAACGATTGCTTGATACCGCATACCGAAGTCTCGCACTTTTCTGTGGCAAAGTGCGCTATAGGAGGGCGTCGGCGACTTTGTATTTGGTCCCGAAAATTGGCTTTGACCTGCTGGTTTTATTGGGATGAAAAAGCCGGGCTCCCCTATTGGGGAAGCCCGGCAGTGCGTGTTGAAACCGTGGAGAAGTGTCCTTTCCAACGTATAGGAGACACCACCCCTAGCAATAACTAGCTAATAACTAGCTATTGAGTTTGTTAATGTCGTCGTCGGTGATGGTGGCTTCCTGGCTGGACGATTTGTCCTCGGAGGATGCGGTCTCATTGTTGGAATCGGAGGACTCGCCGCCGGAGGACATGGTCTCACTGGACTCAGAGTCGCCTGGCTGCACGTTAGCGCCCGAAACCGTCTTAGTGGTGAGGTCGTAAGGCATCGTGCCATACCAGACAGAGTGGACCGCCTCGAGCGTGCCGTCGGCCGTAATACCGTCGAGGGCATCGCTCACGGCACGGCACAGTTCGTCATTGGATGAGAGGCCCGCAACACCAAGCGTCGAGGGCGCCTCGAGCGCACCGACATAGGAGACCTCGCTCATCAGGCGTGCAAGGTAGCCGCCGGCCGTGGAGTCGCAGATCACATAGTCGACCTCGCCGGACTCGAGCGCCTCAAAGCACTCGTTGATGTTGGAGTAGGTCTTTTGGTTGGCGGTGATGCTCTGCTTAGCAAGCGCCTCCTGCGAGGCCGAGGACATTTGGACACCCAGAGTAGACGCGTTAAGGGTATCGGTGGAAACGCTTAGCGACCCACCATCGCTAGTTTTACCGAACACGGAAGTGGCATCGTACAGGCAGGTGCCGAGCGAGCTAATGTCCCCGTCCGTGGAGTTAATCTCGCCGATAAAGATATCGGCCTTTTTGTCGCCGAGCGCGGAACCTGCCGAGGACGCATCGACAAAGGCGACCTTAAGGCCCATGCGGCTTGCGAGGGCGCGGGCGGCGTCGACCGCATATCCCGTGAGCTCGCCGTCGGCGCCCTGCATTGCCTGCGGCGCATCGGAAGTATCGAGGGCGACCGTCAGGGTTCCGGGAGTGACCAGGGCATCGTCCGACACCGCCGGCGTGACGGTCTCGTACTCGATCTGGTCGATTGTGGGAGTCGTGAACGTAGACAGCGGGTTGAACGCGCATCCGCTCAGGCCCAAAACGGCGATGACCGCTGCGGTCCCAGCACCTAACCGAGCCGCGTGCATCAAGCTGCCCCTCACCATGTCCACTACCCTGCCTTCTGTGTCGTATACGATCCGTGCGTTGCGCGGAATATCAGGTTGTTCCCACCAGCTGACCTGGTATTTGACCCCACACTTGCGCACCGGGGTGTTTGCTCGGGAGGCCGCAGCCACCTTCACGACTGACCCGCTCGCCCGCGAGGCGGTATTGCCCCAAAGAAAGTAGAACGGACGGTGCGGCTTACATCTAGGACGCGCCATGATCGCGCCGCGCGCACGCGGTCGCTTACGTGGATCCCTTTGACCGCGTCTGTCTTGGACTAGGACGGGCATTTCGTCCGTCCGCAACCACAGCCTGGTAGGAACGTAGCGCATTATAGCTAAGTTCAAGCTAAAGTTTAAGGTTAAGGGCGTCATTCGCATCGTGCGCACAGATTTTGCAGGTCGGAGTGGGCTATTCGTGCCCCTATGAAGCCCGGAGCTCCCCTACGGGGAGCTCCGGGGCGTCCTTCTTAGGGTGCCCCGGCCAAAATATGGCAAATATGAGTACTGCCACCAATTTAGTAACAGGCAATTTTGGCCTCTCGGACAGATTTTGCGCTCAGTGTCGCCAACCTGATGCTTAGTTATTCTACATTTGTTTATTATCTTCTTACTTTACGCCGCCTCCGAGTCCTAAATTCCTTGATTTTGCTGTTATTGATTTAGTGACAGTACTCATATTTGCCATATTATGGCCAGGGCATATGATTAACCCTCTATTTTCGACGCGAATTAGACCGGCTTAAGCCCAAAACACGCCCGCAGCGTGTTAAGCAACGCCTCTTGCTTCTTCCTGCGGGCATCGACACGATTCCGGTACCGCTTTCGCATACGCTGGTGCATGCGCCATGCAAGCGCTTCCATCGCTTCCATGTCGCAGAGCATCTCGTTGTTGACCGTCGCGACCTCGATTCCCATAGTAATCAAGCCCGTGTTGCGCTTTTCATCATGGATACGTCCCCTCCGGGATGAATGGCCCAGCTCACCGTTGTATTCCAGGTCAAACCGAGCTGCTTCCTGATACGCATCGCAAACTGCATGCGGCATCCCCGAGATTGCCTGCGCACGGTCATCGAACTCAATCTTGTAGTCGGTCTTAAAAGGTCCGCAGGCAAACCCGCCATAGGAAAACGGAAGCGAAAACAGGGCGAGCATGATGCACTCCATGGGTGAGCGCAGGTTTTCCGAAAGATAGGGACACAGACGCTGCAGCTGCTTGGCTGCGTTCCCCTTGCATACCGCGAGGTAATCTGCCAGACGATCGGGCGTCAGCACCGGCTCAACCTCAAAGTAGCCCACATCTGCTGGCTGGTCCTTGTCCTTTGCAAGTCTATTCGCAACAGGCGAGGTGTAGGGAGGCAGATACTTCCCGCGGTCACTCAGCGAAATCTTAGAGCACAGCTCCTGAGCCAGGGCAAATGCCTGGATGCAGCCGACCTCGCGTGCGACGGCTACGCAAAGGGCCTCGGGAGATAGACTGTATACACCCGGCTCCACCTCTAGAATCGAGCCGACAGGCAACCCGGAACACACGGACCAGCCCACGCCGGGCATGCGGCGGCGCTGCGCCGCAGATCCCACCAGTAAGCAAAGATCTTCTTGCACCTCGCCACTTGCGGCCCCAATCCGCACCAAGTCGGGAAGATAGATGTCCTCGGTCGAGGGCGACGACGTGCGCAGCACACGGCGCTCTTCATCGGGATTGAGGTCCCTCCAGCTTATGTAGCCCATCTGCCGGCGCTCGGCGCGCATCATGCGTAGCGCCGAGGCGCCTGTTAGGATTACGGAAGCCGCTAGCTGTTCGCCTGTCGGCTCGTTGCACCGCTCAATCTTCACTGCCACAAAACCACCCCTACCAAACGCGTGCGATAGCGAGGCCATCGACTGCTGCGGCGCCGGCGCGCTTGAGTTCCGCCGAAGCCGCGGCCATCGTCGCGCCCGTGGTGATAACGTCATCGACAAGCAGCAGGCGGCGGCCGCGCACGTCCTCAACCGTCTCGTACATGCCTTGGGCACGCTCGCGGCGCTCCTCACGACCGAGTTCGCGCTGGTCGCCATGCCCGTACTTGACGAGAGCATCGAGCAGGGGAACACCCGACAGCTCGCAAAATGGGCCCGCAATAGCCTCCATATGATCAAAACCACGCCGCCGAAACGCTGCCACCGTCGCAGGCACAAACACTACCGCATCCGCACCGGACAGCACGCCTCCGTAGCGATCGGGCGCTACGACCTGGGCATGCAGGGCGGTGTCGTAGAGCAGCTCCGCCAGATACGGAGCCAGACGTCGCTCGCCCGCATCCTTGTACGCTTTAATGATGCGCGGCAGCGGATGCGCATAGACGGCGCACGCCAGGCAGCGGTCGAGCGCCTCTGCCATTGCCGAGGACGTGCCCTCGACCGAACACTCAGTGCACAGCAAATCCCCAAACGGGGCGCCGCATCGGGTACAGCTATGACGTGGGTCGATGAGCGTGAACGCGGCCAGGCAGTCTTGGCAAATAAGCGCACCGGCGCGCTCGCAGCCGGCGCATCGTGTTGGCGACAATGTCTCGAGCGCCTCGCGTGCCACCCGCTCGGCAAACGGTAGCAATTCGTCCGCAAACGGTAGGGCACCGGCACCCTGCAGACAGCTCAATATGTTCAGATGGCTCTTCAAGACACAACCCTCCCTACGTTCGGTCGCAGGGAGGGTTGTTGATTCGGCGCTATGATACCCCGATGTGCTCGGGGCAAGGCGGGCTAAATCCGCTCGCGGGCGTTATTCGCCGGCGGGCGGTTGTGGTGCGGACGAAGACGGGGTCGAGCCCTCGCCACCATCCTGGCGCGGCTTGCGGGAACGGCGACGGCGACGGCGCTTTTGACCCTGGTCGGCCGAGCCCTCGCCACCGCGATCCTCGCGCGGCTCGCGCTCGTCGCGAGCGGCGCCACGCGAAGCCTTAGC
>URGY01000007.1 GCA_900547505.1 uncultured Collinsella sp. | reverse complement strand
GCCCGCTGAGCTGGGCCTATGCCGGAATCTCTCCCACAGAAACCACCGAAGAGCCCGAAATATAGAGTGCAAAGGTCGCCATATCGACCGCCTGCAGCTGACCCTGGGCAACGAGCCAACCACCCAGCAGCACCACGATCACGTACAACACGCCCGAGAGCAGGCCATACGTCGCAGTGTAGATGCCCATGGCGTGATACATATTCTCCTTGGACGAAAGATAGCGGTCGTTAGAGGCGCGGAACTTGGAGCGCTCAGCTTCCTCGTTCGCAAAACTCTTGACCACGCGCATGCCTGCCAGCGAATCCTGCAGCTGAGCATTAATACCGCTGATCTTTTTGCGGTTGTCGCTGAAGACCTCGCGCATGCGCATGTTCTGCCAAAACATGATGACCGCAAACGCTGCCGTCACCACGGCCATGGCAAGCGCCAGCACCGGGGAGATAGCAAAGAGAATCACAAACGAACCGACGATCTCGATGCCGCAGATGATAATCCACTCGGGCACATGGTGCGCCGCCTCGCAGATATCGAACAGGTCGTTGACCACGCGGCTCATCATGTCACCCGAGCTGTTGCGATCGAAGTACGCAAAGCTAAAGCGCTCGTACTGATCGAACAGGTCCTCGCGCATCTTGGACTCCATGCGAGCGCCCATCACGTGGCCCCAATAGCTCACAAAGTAGCGACAGGCGCAACGGATGGCATACATCAGTACCAGGCCAACCGCGATCATACCGAGCGCCTGCATAATGGCAGCCTGACCCTGAGTAAACAGCCCACCGGTCAAATTGCGCAGGATAATGGGGAACGCCAGGTCAATGGCGGCAAGCACCAGAGCGCAAACAGTATCAGCAACAAAAAGCCCCATCTGGGGCTTGTAATAAGACAAAAACCTTTTAAACATAGTCACCTTACGCGGTTTTACCAAACCGCGTTTCGTCTCGACGCTGCAAGTGCTCCATTTGGACAATCTGGCCTTCAATCGTCGGTCGCGTATATCCATACGCTTCCCTCCTCTTTTAGGCCACCTTGTCTCAAATGGGGCACTTTCGCTGACTTACACAAATCCGCGAGGTCATAGCCCCCGCCTCAATAACGTTGGCAAAATGACCCCAGGGTCACCCCACTCGTTAAAGCTCCGTACCCCCAAGGCGGTGCGCGATGCTGTCGCAGGCAAGCGCGCCTACAACGGTCTTGGCGTCTTCGATCTTGCCGTCGAGCACGGCGTCGATCAGCTCGTGCAGCGGCACCAGGTCCACGTTGACAAACTCGTCATCATCGGGGTTGGGTGCGTCGAACTCGAGCTTGGTGGCCAGGTAGATGTGAATGATCTCGTCGCAGAAGCCGCAGGACGTGACAATCGACGTCAAAAAGCGAATGCGACCAGCCCTAAAGCCCGTCTCCTCATGCAGCTCGCGCTTGGCGCAATCGAGCGGGTCCTCGCCTGGATCGAGCTTGCCGGCGGGAATCTCGACCGTCACGCGGTCGATGGCGGTGCGGTACTGACGCACCAGTACGATCTTGCCGCTCTCGGTCAGTGCCACAACGGCCGCCGCACCCGGATGGCGAACGATATCGCGGGCGCTGCGGTGACCGTTGGGCAGCTCAACCTCAAGACGGTGGACGTCGAGGATCTTGCCCTTCCAGGCGCACTCCTCCGAAAGAATCTTCTCGTGCAGCTCGGCATCGTGCGGATCGTCGTCGCCCAGCACCAGCGCCGGCTCGTCAGCGACCTCGCCACCAGGCTCGCCCTCGGCGTGCCCATACATGCGGCTGTCCTCTTCGACGATCTGCGCGTCCACGAGCTCTTCGTTCTTCTCGTCCATCCGTCTCATCCCTCTCGGACTTTAGGCATCCCAGGCGTCGCGGCCACGCAGCGCGCGCAGGCCGATGTCATGACGCAGGGTCTTGCCCTCAAAATCAATCTTCTCGCAGGCCTCGTAGGCAAGGTTGCGAGCGTTCTCGAACGTGTCGCCCAGCGCGGTCACGGCAAGCACTCGGCCGCCGTTGGTCACGAGCTGACCGTCCACCACGGCGGTGCCGGCATGGTACACGGTCACGTTCTCCATGGCCTCGGCGTCGGCGATGCCGGTGATGACTTTACCCTTCTCGTAGCTGCCGGGATAGCCCGCGCTCGTCAGAACAACAGCCACGGCCCACTCGTCACGCCAGTCGAGCTCAATCTGATCAAGCTCGCAGTTGGCGCAGGCGAGCATAACCTCGACCAGGTCGTTCTTGAGGCGCGGCAGCACGACCTGCGTCTCGGGGTCGCCAAAGCGGGCGTTGAACTCCAGCACCTTGGGGCCGGCGGGGGTGAGCATAAAGCCGCCGTACAGGCAGCCGCGGTAGTCGATGCCCTCGGCAGCAAGCTCGGCCACGGTCTGCTCCATGACCTCCACCATGGTGGCGTGCTCCTCGTCGGTCACGATGGGCACCGGGCTGTAGACGCCCATGCCGCCGGTGTTGGGGCCAAGGTCGCCCTCGAGCGCACGCTTGTGGTCCTGCGAGGTGGCCATGGGGCGCACGGTCTTGCCGTCGGTAAAGGCCAGCAGCGAGCACTCGGGGCCGGTCAGCATCTCCTCGATGACCACGGTATTGCCGGCATCGCCAAAGGTGCCGCCAAAACACTCGCGCACGGCCTCTTCGGCCTGCGCAAGCTCGGTCGCCACGATGACGCCCTTGCCTGCGGCCAGGCCGTCAGCCTTCACGACCAGCGGTGCGCCCTGCTCGCGCACGTAGGCGAGAGCCGAAGCCTCGTCGGTGAACGAGCCGTAGGCGGCCGTCGGAATGCCGGCACGCTCCATGAGCTGCTTGGAGAATAGCTTGGAGCCCTCCATCTGAGCGCCCTCGGCACCCGGGCCAAAGCAGGGAATGCCCGCCGCGCGCACGGCATCGGCTACGCCTGCCACGAGCGGAGCCTCGGGGCCAATCACCACGAGTCCGCATCCGTGGCTCTGGGCAAACGCCGCCACGGCCGCAGGATCGCAATCGTCGAGAACCACGTTCTCGCCGCAGTTCGCGGTGCCGCCGTTACCCGGCGCAATGTAGAGCTTGCCGGCGCGCGGTGATGCAGCGAGCTTAGCTGCCAAAGCATGCTCGCGGCCGCCGCTGCCCAACAACAGGATGTCGATGGTTTGAGTGTCCGCCTTCAAGGGTGCCTCCTCTATGGATGAATGGCCCGCTCCGCGCGAGCCCTTTGCAAGCAAATATACCCCTCGGCCGCCCGTCCGGGCTGCAAAGGGGTATATCGCAATAACCAAATAGTGCCGATTACTTCCAGAATCGGTTGATGATCTGCTCGCGACCGGCGCCGACGCCAATGAACGTCACGCGGGTATGTGCCAGATCCTCGATAAACGTCACGTAGTCCTGAGCCTCCTGCGGCAGCTCGTCAAAGCTGCGGCAGCCGGTGATGTCGCACTTCCAGCCCGGGAGCTCCTCGTAGATGGGCTTGGCGTGCTCAAAGCGCACCTGATGCTCGGGCACGCTCGTGTAACGCTCGCCGTCGACGTCGTAGGCAACGCACACCTTGACGGTATCGAAGGCCGAAAGCACGTCGAGCTTGGTCATGGCGATATCGGTGAGGCCATTGACACGCGAGGCGTAGTTGGCGATGGGGCCATCGAACCAACCGCAGCGACGGCGACGGCCGGTGGTCACGCCGTACTCATAGCCCTCCTCGGTCAGCGTATGGCCGGCCTCGGACTCATAGGAAAGCTCGGTGGGCATGGGGCCCGAACCGACGCGGGTGATATAGGCCTTCATGACGCCCAGCACGCGGTCGACATTCTTCATACCGACGCCAGAGCCAGTGATGGCGCCGCCGGCGGTGCAGTTGGAAGACGTCACGTACGGATAGGTGCCGTGGTCAATGTCGAGCAGCGTTGCCTGGGCGCCCTCGAACAGCAGGTCCTTGCCCTCGTCGATCATGTTGTTGAGCAGCAGGCTCGTCTCGGTGATGTAGGGGCGCAGGCGCTCGGCCATGGGCAGGTACTCGTCGCAGATCTGGTCCACGGTGTAGGTGGGCAGGTGGTAGATGAGCTCCAGCTCGGGATTCACGCGGGCAAGAGCGGTCTCCAGCTTGTCGCGGAACAGCGCCTCGTCCAGCATGTCCTGCATGCGCAGGCCGATGCGGGCCATCTTGTCCTGGTAGCACGGACCGATGCCGCGCTTGGTGGTACCAATGTTCTTCTTGCCGAGCTTCTGCTCAAAAGCACCATCCAGATCGATGTGGTACGGCATGATGATGTGCGCGTTGCCACTGATCTTGAGGTTCTTGGTGGTGATACCGTCGGCCTCGAACATGTCGATCTCCTCAAGGACAACCTTGGGGTTGACGACGCAGCCGTTACCGATCACCGACATATGGTCGGAATACATGATGCCGGAGGGCACCTGGTGCAGGCCGTACTTCTTGCCGTTGACGACGATGGTGTGGCCGGCGTTGTTACCGCCCGAATAGCGCACGACGGCATCGAAGTCGCCGGCGACCAGGTCGCAGATCTTACCCTTGCCCTCATCGCCCCATTGGGCACCGACCAAAACGGTTGACGGCATGTTTACTCCTTACATTCATGGACTGTCTACGCGCCACGCTGGCACGCAGAAGCACAAAACATTCCCAGTATACCCGTGCAACGGGCGCCTGTCCTACTCCTCGGTATGCGCCCCATCAAGCTCATAGAACTTGGTGGATGCCGGCAGGAACATCAGGTCGACGTCACCGATCGGGCCCGAACGGTTCTTGGCCACGACGATACGCGTAACGCCCTCGTCGGGTCGATCGTCACGCGAGGCCTCGGCCTCATCGGCGGAGCGGTCCAAGAACATAACGATGTCGGCGTCCTGCTCGATGGAGCCCGATTCACGCAGGTCGGACAGCTGCGGGCGTTTGCCGGTACGGGACTCGACCTGACGCGACAGCTGCGACAGCGCGATCAACGGAATCTTGAGCTCCTTGGCCATGATCTTTAAACCACGCGACATCTCGGAGACCTCGACGGTACGGCTCTCGGAGCGACGTCCCGGCGGAGGACTCACCAGCTGCAGGTAGTCCAGGATAATGATGGCCTTCTCCTTATTGTGGAGCATGCGGCGGCTCTTGGCGCGAATCTCGGTCACCGTGGTGCCGGGCGTATCGTCAATCAGAATGTCGAGCTTAGACAAGGTCTGCGTGGCCTCGTTGATGTTGGCCCACTGTTCGGGACTAATGCGGCCCGTACGGAAGTCGCTGATTGAAATCATGGCGTAGGCGCAAATCAGGCGCTGGGCAATTTCCTTGCCCGACATCTCCAGCGAAAAGAAGCCGACGGTATAGCCCGCAGCGGCGGCATTCAGCGCCAAGTTCAGAGCGAACGACGTCTTACCCACGGCAGGGCGGGCGCCGATAATGATGAGCTGGCCCTCGCGGAAACCCATAAGCATGCGGTCGAGCGACGGGAAGCCGGTGGGCACGCCCGCGGCCTGTCCGCCGGCCTTACATACTTCCTCGGCCTCGTTATAGGCCTCGACCATAAACTCGGTCAGTGTCTTATAGCTCGACTTGACCTCGCGCGCCGTGACCTTGAGCAACTTGCTCTCGGCCAGCTCCACGACCTCTTTGGTGTCGGTAGGGGCGTTATAGGCCAGGGCGTTGATCTCGTTGGTGGCACCGATCAGCTCGCGCAGCATCGAGTCGCGACGGACGATGGCGGCATGGTGCTGCCAGTTCACGAGCGACAGGGTCTGACCCATCAACTCCAAAATGTAGGCCTCGCCGCCCACGGCATCAAGCTTGTTGATGCTGCGCAGGTAATCGATCAGCGAGATAGAGTCGATGGGAATGCGGCTGTTGTACATATCGACCATCGCGGTGTAGATGGTCTTATGAATGGGCCGGTAGAAGTCATCGGGCTGCAGCTCGACCTGGGCCTCCTCGACCACCTCGGGCGACAGCAGCATGGCGGCCAGTACATTGGCCTCTGCATCTTGGTTTTGAGGGAGACCCAACTTGGAGCCACGGTCCTCGACCGTCAGCCCCATCTCCCTTTCGTCATATGCCATGAGCATCCTCATTCATATCGCTTGCGAGCATCCATAGTATCAGCCACGGTCCCAAAACGGGCCGCGCCCCGGCAATCATCACCGAACGAAACGGATGAACGGTCCCGCATATAGGACTTCGACGCAACGTTCACCATGACACTCACTCAGCGCAAAAAACAAAAGGGCGCCCTGGTCTCCCAGAGCGCCCTTCTTAGAACAAGATTGTTGCGTTGCAGCAAATGCTACTCGGCAGCAGCCTCAGTCTCGACCTCGGCGGTCTCGGCCTCGGCGACCTCAGCGGTCTCCTCAGCCTCAGCCTCGGCAGCGAGCTCCTCGGCGGTAACGCCAACGAGAACGACAACCTCGGCCTTGATCTCGCGGTACAGCGAGATGGCAACGGTGTGGGCACCGGCAACCTTGATGGGCTTACCGAGCTCGACGCGCTTGCGGTCGATGTCCATACCGAGCTGAGCCTTGATGGCGTCAGCGATCATAGCGGCGGTAACGGAGCCAAAGAGGATGCCCTCGTCGCCGACCTTGACGTCAACGGTGACCGTCTTGCCCTCGAAGGCAGCCTTGGTCTCGTTGGCGGTAGCCAGACGGACGGCCTCGCGCTTGGCGATGTTGTTGCGACGCTCGTCAAGCTGCTTGAGGTTGCCCTTGGTGGCGGCAACAGCGAGCTTCTTGGGGAACAGGAAGTTCTCAGCGTAACCCTGGGCGACCTCTACGACGTCACCCTCGCCGCCCTTGCCCTTGATCTCATCGAGAAGAATAACCTTCATGATGCGTCTCCCTTCTTAGCCGCGGTCGCGGTTGCCACGAGAGGAAACCACGGGGACGGTGTACGGCAGGAGAGCCATCTCGCGGGCGCGCTTGATGGCGTTGGCGATGTCATGCTGATGCTGCGTGCAAGCGCCAGTGACGCGACGGGGCTTGATCTTGCCACGGTCGGTCATGTACTTACGGAGAAGCTGAGTGTCCTTATAGTCGATGAACTCAGTGTTCTCCTTGCAGAACTGGCAGTACTTACGACGCGGCTGACGTGCAGAAAAATCATTAGCCATGTCAAAATACCTTTCGTTTGGCAACTTCGGCGAACCGAAGCCGCCTCTCACTCAAAAATAGGTGAACAGCCCTTAAAACGGGATGTCCTCATCGTAGACGTCGACCGCGGGCGGCGTAGCCACCGGTGCGGCAGGACGTGCTGCGGGCGCGGGAGCTGCGGGGGCGTAACCGCCCTGATCGTAGCCACCCTGGCCACCACGGGAGCTCATAAACTCGATCTCATCGACGATGACCTCAAGCTTGCTCCGGCGCTGGCCGTCGCGCTCCCAAGAGCTGTAGCGCAGCTTGCCCTCGATCGCGACCTTGTTTCCCTTTGCCAGGAAACGGCTCACGGCCTCGGCGCGCGTGCCGAACATAGTGCAGTCGACAAAGTTGGGATAGTCCTCCCACTCGCCAGTCTGCGGGTTGCGGCGACGATCGTTCACGGCGACGCCGAAGGACAGAACCTGGGTTCCGCCGGCGGTGGCGCGCAGCTCGGGATCACGCGTGAGGTTACCGGTGATGTTCACTCGATTGATGCTCATAACTCACTACTTCCTCTTGGGGCACAAGCCCAGTCCAAAACGACAGTCTTACTCCTGGTCGTCGCGACGGACGATCATGTGGCGGACCACAGCGTCGGTGATGCGCAGGACGCGATCAAGCTCGGCGATCTGGGTAGGATCTGCGTGGAAGTTGATGAGGGTGTAGTCACCATCGGTGAGGTCGTTGATCTCGTAGGCGAGCTTGCGCTTGCCCCACTCGTCAACGGAGTCGACCTTGCCAGCGCCCTCAGCGATCGTGGTATCGATACGCTTCATAACAGCGAGACGAGTCTCGGGGTCGAGCGACGGGTCAACAAAGAACAGCAGTTCATAAGCCTTCATATTGTCACCTCCTCTGGGCAAATGTGGCTTCAGGTCGTGAAGGTGCGCCTGAAGCAGGAAAAGACTTGGTAATAATATCTTTCAACCTCCCAGGCTGCAAGAATATGCAGCTACAACCTCATGACCTCCACATATGTCCATGCTCGCACCACGTTTCATGCGCATTCCAACCAAATGCCGACCAAGAGCTTGACGGATTTGTGGACAAGATACGATGCCGCGGGGACAAGCTGAGCCAAGCCGCAGGTCAACGGGCGCAAGGCTGTAGTCGCAAAATGCATACCAGTGGTCCACAGCAGCACCCATAGATTTTTAAATTCATTGCCAAGTCGCTTATGAATACCCCTTTTGAACAATTGAGCTGATCAACCACGCTGGTCGGAAGCCGTTTTTTGGCACCTCAAACCCCACTGCAACGACAAGTGCGGCCAAGCGTTTTAAAAAATGCCAACTTTTCTGTTTGCACTTTGCGATTCCTCGTGTATACTGACTTTCGCATTTAACGGAGAGTTGTCCGAGTGGCCGAAGGAGCACGATTGGAAATCGTGTAGGCGTCAAAAGCGTCTCCAGGGTTCAAATCCCTGACTCTCCGCCAGTTAATTCCAAAGCAGGCCTTCGAGCCTGCTTTGTTTTTACCCCACGCGGAGGGGTGGCAGAGTGGTTGAATGCGGCGGTCTCGAAAACCGTTTGGCCTGTATAAGGTCACGAGGGTTCGAATCCCTCCTCCTCCGCCATTTAGATTGAGAAAGCTCCCAGATTGGGGGCTTTTTTGTTATCGAAATACGTCTCGATCCCACGCTTCCCCAAACATGTACGTCAGCCTCAAAAAACGACATTTTTCGACATCTTTGGAGGCTGACGTACACGTTTGGATTGAGCTCACGGGAGCAGCACTATTCGGAAGGTGCCTCCTCGTCTCGCATGCTTTTCCAGTTGCGGATAAGTGCCTTGCGTAGTTCGTTTTGTTTTCTCTGATACCCGGTGTCGGTACAGCGAGGCATGCCGAGTGCTTCGCGAATGTTGTTCATGGCGCGGTGAAAGGCGAGCTGGCTGCCGAACTGAGCCGAAGTGAGCGTAACGATTCGATATCCCATTTGGGAGAGAACGGCCTCTCGCTCCGCATCTGCTCCCTTGCGCTCGAGCTCATCGTGAAAACCGCCCTTATATTCGATACCGAGCTCCCTGCGCTTATAGGTCACGAGCGCATCGATTTTGAGTGTTCGAGCTTTGGCGCAATGCCAGAGACGTTGAGGGATCTCGAGCGGTTTGTTGAGTTCGATACCTCGGATGCCAACGCCGCCTTCGCTTGTTGGGAGCGAGAGGGTGATTGCCGAAGCGGTCTCCATAGGCGAGGCCGAGTGATCGTAGATGTGCCTGAGCGCAAGCCGTGCACGTGTGGCACCGGGTTTGCCGGGGTGCCGATCGAGCAGTTCGGTTATTTCATCCTTGGAGGTGGTGGCTGGTTGCTCGGTATAAGGGTCGGCGGGATTGAGCCTCATGCGATAATCGCCGCAAACTTCATAGCCATATTCGAGATATTCGATCCTATCCATCCACTCGGCAGCGAGCGCGAAGGTGAAGGCTTCGTCGGTGATGAAGATTCCGGGCGTCAACTCGTTAATATGCTCGTAGGGAAGATTTTGTCCAAGAATGTGGCAAACGACGCCTTTGGTACGAATTCGCTCAAATTCGAATACAACCGCGATATCGATAGTCTTAAGCATATCGGACGGAATGCCGCAGTCGGTAAGGGCCTGTCGTATGCGTGCAACACGTTGCTGGGTGGAGATGCCTTGCGCGCCTATCTGGTAGTCGTGCCGCGCAAGAGACTGAACCAAATTCTGGGGTGCATGATGGACAAGCCATGCGGTTTTATGCGAAATGAGAACAGGGGTATCCATTGAGGGCCTCTCGCTCTGAGCCGGTATCCAACTCTTATGTCCGTTGAAGTGGGGAAATATACCGGATGTGAGTAAATCAACTCACTCATGCTGTGAGCTCAATCCAAACATGTACGTCAGCCTCCAAAGATGTCGAAAAATGTCGTTTTTGGAGGGTGACGTACATGTTCTGGAACTCTGGCATTCTGGCAATGCCACGCCCCCACCCAGTCCCGACCGTTTACCGAGCAATAGGGTCGCCACGCGCGCCAACCATGTACTATGTACGGGCATTGTCTAAACCCACAACCCAAAGGACCCCATCTTGCCCGTCGTCGCCGCTATGACCGTCACCTCACACGCCACGGATGCCATGGTCGCCATCCCGTTTTGGCTCGAAATGTTCGCCGTCGTCGCGGCTTCAATCTCGGGCGTGTTGGTTGCGCGCGAGCATAAGCTCGACCTGGTGGGTGCAGTTGCGCTCGCCGTGGTCTGCGGACTGGGCGGCGGTCTTTTACGCGATATGACGCTGCAGGTGGGCAACGTCTACATCCTCAACCAGCCGATGGCACTCCCGCTTTCCATTGCCACGGCAGCCATCATCTATATTTTCCCGGCAATCGTCGACAAACCCGAAAAACTCATTCCCCTGCTCGACATCATCTCGGTCGGTATCTACGCCGCCACTGGAGCAGACAAGGCGCTAGTCTACGGCTTTGCGCCGGCGGTGTGCATCATGATGGGCTTTTTTACCGCGGTGGGCGGCGGCATGCTGCGCGACGGTTTTATGGGTGTGGTGCCGGGCATTTTCCAACGCACTAACTTTTATGCCATCGCGGCTATCGCCGGATCGGCAAGCTATGTTTGCCTTGTCATGAGCGGCTTGGTCAGCAATGTCGTCGCACTGGTCGTTTGCGTCGTGGTGACCATGGGGCTGCGCTGGCTATCGCTACGCTTTGATATCAAAAGCCCCACCGAGGACGACATCGCACGCTTTTTGCACCGCAAAAAGTAGGTGGCGCGGCACGACCCTTCGAAATGCAACCGAGAGGCTCTTTTAGAGCGCCCGCGCGTTGGGTACCCTGTTAGGTATATGCCAAACACCTAACAAAAGGATCAACCATGGCTTTCAATCAAACCGCGGCGGCGCCGTCACACAAGATGCGTCGCTGCCTGCTTATGGCATTCGCGCTCATCGCTCTGGCGATCACCGCGCTTCCCACGGCGTCGTTCGCCGGCACGGACACCGCAGGCAACGTACTTGCGACCGACAATGACGCCAATCCGTCCGGCGTCGAAGGTGACCTGTACTGGGCAGGTCAGGCCCTCAACTTGGACGATACGTCCATCGACCGCGATATCATCGCCACGGGCGATACTCTCTCGATCCGCGACTGCACGGTGGGCGGCGCCGTCCGTCTGGCGGCACGCACCATCGACATTGCCAAGACCACGGTTGATGGCAGCGTGACCGTTGCTGGCCAGCATGTCGTTCTCAATTCCGACAGCACCGCTAACTGTTTCTACGCGATAGGCGAGACGGTTGCCTTGCGAGGCTCCACCAAGTCGGCAGCGCTCGCGGGCGATACGGTAACCATCGACGGCACCGTCGATGGCGATGTCGAGGTTTGGGCCGACAAGCTCATCCTGGGCAAGAACGCCCACATCACCGGCACCGTGAACGCGCACGTCTCCGAGGACCCCGAGCGCGCCGCGGGAGCCGAGGTCGGCGCACTCAAGATCGACCGCACCGAGAACGAGGATACTTCCACCGTTAACGATGTCATCGGCGGTATCGTCGCCGCGGCGCTCTCGACCTGCTTTGTCGCCCTGCTGCTCGAGCTCGTCTTTCCGCGTGCGACTGCCAGCGCCGCCGGTATGCTCCACCAGCGCCCCATGCCCCTGTGGGTGAGCGGTCTTCTGGGCACGATTGCTATCGTCCCCGCCGTCCTACTGCTAATTATCTCTATCGCTGGTCTGTCGCTTGCCGGAGCCCTCATGTGCGGTGTTATTGGCATCGCGCTGGTGTCGAGTGCCTTTGCAGGGTGCGCGCTCGCCCGCATGGTCGGACACAACCAGAACCGCTACGCCATGGCAGCCGTTGGTGGCGTAATCGCAGGCGCCCTCACGGGGCTTCCCCTCGTAGGTGACTTCATCAGCGGCGTGGCCTTTGTCTTTATGCTCGGCTACGTTATCCAGATCATCTGGCGAAACGCCCGCCTCAAGCCGCAGCAGCCGGCTAACACGCCGGAACTCCCCACCGCTTAGCCGCCAACCACCACAAAGGGGACAGGTACCTTTGTGATGGTGCAAAGGGGTCAGGTTACTTTGCACCAACAAACGAATCGGGGCACTCGGTCGTATCGACCGGGTGCCCCGCTTTTCTTGGAGGGTTCTCTAGTAACTTTTTCAAAACCAATGATCATCAGGTCGGTAGGCCTGCGCGTCACTCGCTACGGAGGCAGTTCGCCATTGAGCAAAAAAGGGGGGCAATTATTATTCACGGCGACCTCCTCCCCGCTTGATGACGAGCGCGGCAACAATAACCACCACTCCGACGGCAGCCAAAACCGCCACCAACACCAACGTTCTATCTCCTGTCGAGGGCATAAAGCCTCGACTTGCTTCTTTGCTTGGGGTGTTGAGCACCGACAGCTCAATCGAACCCGACCCGGCATCGGCGGCATCAACCCGCAGAGGGCTATCGGCCGATACGGTCACCTTGGGTTTAGCCGCCGCCACCTGTTTAACGTCCAGTCCCTCGGCCGTAACCGTCACCGTTCGTTTGCCCTCGAACGTCGCATATCCCTTGGGAGCCGCGACCTCCTCGACGGTATAGACGCCCGCGTCTATACCGCTCAATTCCACATGGCCGTCCTCGCCCGTGGTAACGCACGCGTCGGCATTTGTCGACCACGTGCCGTCAGCCGTCAGGATGCGTCCGCGGTCATCGATGATGCGCAATTTGGCGCCCGCAAGCGGCTTATCACCCACGCTTGAGCGCTTAATAAGGCTGAGCTCCCAGGTGTAGGCCGTCGCGTCATCGCTCGGCGTGCGGGTGAAGCCGGCGTCGCCGGACTGGTCGACAAGAGGAGAGCGCGGGTAGCGCAGGTAGACCTCGTTGGGATTGCCCTTGGTAGCGCCGCGATTGCAGTTGGCCCCCAACGGCGCATTGTAGACAGCAACCACGCGGGCGCCCGCGGTAAAGGCGTCGACCCCGCCGAGCGCGGCGATCAGGTCGCCGGTGCGCACGGTGAAGGCTTTGCCCTCGACCGAGACCTTGCACTGTGAAGTAATGTCTGTCCACCCTTTAGCCGGCGTCGAGCTGGCGTTGCCGCCCTCACATGCGACGGCGTCGAAACCGCCGTCCGCGCCCGCCGCCACGTACACGCGCATGCTCGCGGCGACCTTGGAGGGGTCGAGCCCCGCGCTCATGGTGTCGACGAACTGCACCGCGTAGGTGTCGTAGGCCGTGAGCCCGGCCGGAACCGTAGCCGAAAGGCGCCAGTACAGGTCGTCGGCGACCGTGGCGTCGGCGGCCTTCTGCCAGGCGGCGGTGCCGTCCTCCAGCACATGCTTGGAGACCCTGGGCGTCGCGGCCTTGGGCTTGACGGTGACGGCGCTGCCGCCCACCAGTGCCATGATCGGCGCGGTGCCGGCCTCGCCCTGGGCGATGGCGTCGTCGTCGGCGACGATGAGCCAATAGCCGCTTGGTAGCTCGACCGCCGTGCCCGCTTTAAGGCCCACGGAAGGTGCGCCGACATTGCAAATCGCGCGGGCAAGCTTTGCCGTCAGCGCGGTCGTCATATGCCCATCGGCATTCAGCCACTCGACAGTCGCTTGCGCCGTCGATGCCGAGCCATCAAGCCCCGCATCATAAAGAACGGGAAGAACAGCCTGACGAATCGCATCGCTCGCCCACGCCAAGTCCGTCGCGACCTTTTGATCGGAGCCGGCTTTATCGGTAACAGTTGCCGAAAAGAGCTGGTACGCATCGTATTGCGTCGCGACGTCGCCGCCAATCGCGATGGCTCCGGCATCGGCGGCACGGGCCATCTCGGGCGACGCTGCAAAAGCGAGGATAGCCGTCATGGCCACCATCATGACGGTCAGCAAGCGGCGCCAAAGCCTACTCACGGCGACCACCTCGATCTTGATCGCGATGGCGGCGAGCATGCATCCATGTCGCAGCAAAACACAGCAGCGATGCACCAGCCAGATACGTCATAGTCAAGCCAGCCCCGCCCGCCTCAGGAAGCGTGGTCGAGTATCTGTTGGTAAAGGTCGGCGGGGTTGTGGGGTCGGCGGTGGTGTAAGTGACCTTGGTATCGAGCTGTTTTTTACCGTTAGTCACCTCAACTTTGACGTTGTACACAGTCCTGTCGTAGGTGATGTGGTCCTTGACGTCATTTACAGCGTCCTTGGGAACGACCTCGGAGATGGTGTACTCATAGGTCCCCGTCTTGGTGTAATCCAAGACGAAGTTAATATCACCATCCGCACCGTTCTTGGTGGCCTGGAGAACCTTATCGGTGTTCTTGTCCTTGAGCGCAAACCCGAACTGGCTTTCTTGCAAGGTTGAACCTTCAAGCACCTTCTTAGCAGAAATCGTAGCTTGGCCGCTATAGGGCGCATCATAGACCTTGATGTCGGTACTCGGCGTTGGGGTGTCAATGTCGACGCCCTTTGCCCTCAGCTCTTCTGCCTTAGTAAGGGCCTTCCGATAGTCGTCCTCTTTGTTGCCCTTGAGCAAGATCCACACCGGTTTAGAGATAACGTTATATCCGCTCGGCGCCTTGGTCTCCTCAAGGCAATACAACTTGTAGGCTTCCATCTTTTGCGTAGGAGTGCCGAACGTTACCGTGCCCTTTTCGTCTGTTGTAGCACTCCGAATCTTCGTTTTCGCAGAATCGAGGCCGGACGTTAATGCCTTGTTCATATCAACCTCGTAGAGCGTGAACACAGCACCGGGCAGCTTTTTTGTGATATCACTCTCGTCGACCTTGGTAATCGTTACGCCGTAACCGCTACCACCAGCCAAACCGGACACCTTTTGAATAACCCAGTCTTTTGAATGGACCGTATCACCGTCGTAGACACCCGTAAGCGACGCTTTGTTGCTCAGAGAAACCGTTTCCCCCTCGTTACCTGCAGGAATCACTTCATACTCAACTTTGAGATATTCCCCATCGGGAACGCGGAGCGTCATCTTTGTACACGCCGCGCCGCTTTCATCTTCAATGGTCCTAGCGGAAACGGGGCATTTGTCAGAGCCAAGCAACTTCCAGCCTGTCCCATCGTATTGGGACACATTGACCGAATCCGTCACCAGCGTGCACTTGGCATCCATGACATCGACAAGCTCGAGGAAGTCGCTGTCGCTCTTAAGGTTAACTGCCGATTCGTTAACCAAGATGGTGTACTTGATACGGTTGCTATTGGCGACCTGGTCGCCGGTCTTTTGCAGTACGTTGTTCTTAATGGTGACGGTCCCACTACCGGAGTCGAACGTTTTGCTCCCCGACTCGGCACTGGCTAAGTTGGTGAACTTCACCTCGTTCTTAGAGGTATCGAGCTCACCGCGCTTGACCGCCGTCTGATACGTAAGCTTAGCGTAACCAGCATAGTTGCCGAGCGCCGTCGTGGGGATGGAGAAGGTAACGGTGCCTTTGTCATCACTGACGTTCGCAGGGGGTAGGCTGTCGGCGACGGTCTTCTCTCGCTGGGCGGTACCGTTACCTGCTTTCTGGTCATACGGATTCTGAAACAGCGAGTATTTGGCAGACCCTGGCACATAGCTCATACCACTCGGCAGCGTGTCAATGACGTTCAGCGGCTGGTTGTTAAGCTTGCCAGCGCCGTAAGGCTCCCCTCCCGGCGCCTTGGCCCTATTCGCATAGACCGTCCACTCAACGATCCATGCACCTTTTTCGGAAGACCCATCGATCTTACTCCAGTCGAAATCCTCACGCCAGGAAACAGCGGTTTTCGCAGAGGGCTTCTCAACCTTAGGAGTCGAGTCCACATCGACGTAGTAATAGATAAAGTCCGTGAAATACTTAGTACCGTTTACTTCCACTGATGCAAAATTGGAGTACCAGCCAGGAAGCGCGTCGGATTTTGTCATATAAGTAAGCACCGCATCTGGGTTATCTTTGAGCGCATCCCTTACCTTGTTGTTTATCTGAATGGTAAGGTTGAAGTTCTTCTTGGTTGCAAACGACGTTGAATCATTGTAATCATCGAACCACCAATCGGTTCCCCGCTCCAAAGGGACATTGCCGATCATAATGGAATAGCTGTCGGCGTCTGGGCCGATATTCTGCTTCCAAGCAGTCTGGAACGTATCAAACACTCGAACCGTCTCCGGATTCATCGCGTCAACAATGGAGCCCAGCGCTACCCGTAGCTCCCAGGTTGCCCGACCTGTTGTCGCCGCATCAGGTTCTTTCAAAAGCCTCTTTACAATCTGCGTCCCCACCAGCTTCGGCGTAAACGTGCCACTGTCCGTGCCGGAAACGGAATTGTCACGCGAGATATTCGCACTATTGCTCACCGTGTCATACGAGTCCTGATCTTTCATTTGAGTGTGATAGACAATGCGATAGGGCTTGTACTTATCTGTGTCAGATAGACCTGAGAACTTATAGCTAAACGTTTTACCAGTGGAGCTATCGAAATCGCCGCGAGCGATCTCGTCTTCCCCGTAGAGTCCCCTATAAACGATGTAATTACCCGTATACGTCTGCTTGTCGTCCAGCGTGTCGGTGAATGTATAGCCATTCATGTCGGTTTTGATATCACCGTTGTTGAGCGTAACGATCCATTTGATATCGGACGGCGTTCCGGTGCCATCGCTCTTGTTAATCATGTCATAGCGAAACTTATTTGCTTGACCCTCACATTTATTCGAGTTTTCTTTGTTTTGGCCCCAAGTCCAGGTGGCGTTGTTTTTTGAACCGGGGAGCTCATCAATCCAAACATAGTTGTCCACAGAAACATTCGGGTTCATAACCGAATCATAGGTAATCGTATGAGTCCCTTTGGACAAGTTCCCCAAATTAAGAGTCGCGGTCTGCCCGTTAATGCTTGGCTGTTGCTCGAGCGTCTTGCCGTTCAACTTAAACGATTCAGACACAAACGTAAAATTGCTACCCAACTCATCGGTGAGCTGGACATTGTGAGCATAAGACTCGACCACCAGCTTAAGAGTCCACGTTACTTTTCCCTCGCCGCCGGATTGAGAGAACTTTCCTTCCTTCGCTCCCGTCACATCGCCGTCTATGGTCGCAATGTCGATTTCGGCTGTACCGGGAAACTTAACTTTTGTTGTATCGCCGGAGCCAACGTTCTCATTTGCCAGCTTGAATGAAAAATCAGCACCAACATGAACGTCGGATGGGTGTGTCTTAATCCATGACTCTTTAAAAGTAAAAATCAGCTTATTGTTCTCACATCTCCAAGTACCGGCCTCTTGATTGGAATCATCCATAAGGCGGCCACCGGTATTGTCAAATGCTTTAATGCTGTCCGGGAGAGAGTACTCCGCAACGTTTCGCTCCACACTCGGGCCATGATTTGCCTCGAACTTCGCACTAAATGAACCGTAGAGTGTGTTGGTCGAAAGCACGGCATTATCATCCAAAGGCGTTTTACGGCCCTCATCGGTAAACAGCTCAACCGTAACGTCCGCCGTCGTCCCATCAATCACAATCGGCGTCGGTGTGCTCACGTCCTCGGCGCGCACGGGGGCCGCGCCGTGAAACACTGCGGCGGTGAGGCTAATCAAAATGAAAATCAGGGCCGCCATACCCAGCGACCGTGAGCGGTGTGCGTCCATAGTTGTCCCCTAATTCCTACAACACGTTGTGGAATACGGCGAATCGTCGGATCGAACACAAACCCCAACATCAACGAGAACCTACCTAGCGCATTGCAAGAACCCATTGGGGAGCAACTTCTAAGACGGTTCGTCTATGCCACATGCATAAAATACAATATAGATACCAATCATGTAAACCGCAGGTCAAGAGGTATTTTAATTTAATACCAGTTGATATTTACTTGTTAACGATTTTGCATTAAAGCAGTTATATTCTGTGGAATTATGTATATGTTTAAACAACTTAACTTTGACCAGAAAGCCAATCGGGGGGATAGTCGCCCCAGCTGTGGTGCAAACGAACCTGCCCCCCTGCACCAAAAAGGGCGCCGACCATTGCGGTCGACGCCCTTTCTCGTTAGACGTTATAAAGCCCAGCGCTTATTTGTTGACCTGACCGGCGCGGACGGCGGCCTTCTTGCGGTCGGTGGCGTTGAGCAGACGCTTGCGCAGACGAATGTTCTTGGGAGTAATCTCGACCAGCTCGTCGTCGGCGATGTACTCCAGCGCCTCCTCCAGCGAGAAGGTGCGGGGCGGCACCAGCTGGACGGAGATATCGGAGGTCGAGGAACGCTGGTTGCCCAGGTTCTTGGTACGGGCGATGTTGACGACCATGTCGCCGGCCTTGCTGCGCTCGCCCACGATCATGCCCTCGTAGCACTCGGTGCCCGGCTCAACAAACAGCTGGCCGCGCTCCTGCAGCGTACCCAGAGCGTAAGCAACGGCCTTCTCGGTGGTCATGGAGATCATGGCGCCGTTCTGACGGTTGCCAATCTCGCCAGCGTAAGGACCGTACTCCAGGAAGGTGTGGTAGAACACGCCCTCGCCGTGGGTAACGTTCATGATGCGGTTCTTAAGACCCATGATGCCGCGGGTTGGGATCTTAAACTCGAGGTGCGTCACGATACCCGAGGTATCCATGCTCGTCATGATGCCGCCGGAGGTACCGAAGACCTCAACGACCTTGCCCGAGTACTCATCCGGGCACTCGACGACGGCCTGCTCGACAGGCTCCATCTTGTTGCCGTTCTCGTCCTTCTTAAACAAAACGCGGGGACGGCCGACCTGGAACTCAAAGCCCTCGCGGCGCATGGACTCCATCAGGACGGACAGGTGCAAGATGCCGCGGCCCGAGACCTCGACGCCGCTCTTGTCCTCGAGCTCCTCGATCTTCATGGTCACGTTGTTCTCGGCCTCGTTGAACAGGCGTTCCTTGAGCTGACGGGCGCCCACGATGTCGCCGTCGCGACCGACGAGCGGGGAGGTCGAAGCCTCAAAGACGATGGACAGGGTCGGCGGGTCGATCTCGATGGGCTCGAGCTCGACGGGGTTCTCGGGGTCGGTGTAAACATCACCGATATCGGTGCGGTCGATACCCACGACAGCGGCGATGTCGCCGGCGCCGACTTCCTGGCACTCGGTGCGGCCCAGGTAGTCGAAGGTAAAGAGCTGCTTGACGGTAGCGGTGGCGCTGGAGCCGTCGTTCTTCACAACCAGGATCTGGTCGCCCTGGTGGATGGTACCGGAGTACACGCGGCCGATGCCGATACGGCCAACGAAGTTGGAGTGGTCGATGGTCACGCACTGCATGGCCAGCGGGGCGTTCTCGTCAACCTCGGGCGCAGGCATGTCGTCGATGATCATATCGAGCAGCGGATACATGTCCATGTTGCCGTCGTTGGGATCAAGACGGGCAAAGCCATTCATGGCGCTGGCGTAGACCACGTGCTCCATGGCGAACTCAAGCTGGTCGTCGGTGGCGCCCAGGTCGGCCATAAGGTCGAGGCAGTCGTTGTAGGCCTTCTCGGGGTTAGCACCCGGACGGTCGATCTTGTTGATGACGATCATGATTTTAAGGCCGGTGTCGATAGCGTGACGCAGCACGAAGCGGGTCTGGGGCATGGGGCCCTCAAAGGCGTCGACCAGCAGCAGGGCGCCGTCAGCCATACGCAGTACGCGCTCGACCTCGCCGCCAAAGTCGGCGTGGCCCGGGGTGTCGATGACGTTGATCTTAACGTCCTTGTACTCGATAGAGATGTTCTTGGCGAGAATCGTAATGCCGCGCTCGCGCTCCTGGTCGTTGGAATCCAGGACGCGGTCCTCGACCTGCTGGTTGGCACGGAAGGCGTCCGTGGCACGCAGGAGCTTGTCGACCATCGTCGTCTTGCCGTGGTCGACGTGAGCGATGATGGCGATGTTCCTCAGATTGTCTACGCGCATGTAGTTCCCCTATCTTCTATCTATATAAAACCGGCACGCGTATGCGACCCACCCAGCAATGCAACGCTCGGCGGGAATATTGAGCCTTTTACCGAAAACTCGTTTATTTTAGCGATTTTAGATGAGAGGGGTTTCCTCACCTGCAGGTTCAGGGTCGCTCCACATAAAACCATCGCCGGCGCCCATGCCCTCATACAGCACATATGCCGAAAAACCGCTCTCGAGCGTGGTTTCGAAGAAGCTCACGAGCAGAGCGTCGTGATAGCCGCCGTCAATCTCGACGCAGCCGGTGTAGCCGATGGCATATCGGGCGATACGGCCCAGGCCCTCGTCCTTAAGACCCATCTTGTGCTCGGAGATAAAGTTGGTGGCCGCCTCCAGGCACGCCTCTTCGCCGTCCTCGTCGAGCGCCGCCAGATATCGGTTGGAAGCAGCGTCCTCGATCGCCACAACTACGCCCGGATTCTCGCCGGCGGCAAGGTCGTCCAAGAACGCACCAATCAGGTCACACACCATGGCGTCGAGCTCGGCGGAGACGTTACCGGCGTCCTGCATATCCTGTGCCATCTTTAGACCTTCCCATCGAGTCTGGCGTCGTTACAGTTCTTGTGCCTCGGCGGCGATCTTGGCGGCAGCGTCGCGGGCGCGCATCATATCCATCGCGCGCTTGTCGAGCACCTTGATCTGACTGGTCAGCATTACCGCATCGACCACGCCCCAGATCACGAGGCCCGTAGAGATCGAAAACCCAAGCGCACCAACTGTACCACGAAGGCGCGAACAGATTGCCGCGACAAGGGCGGAGATGACAACCATCTTGATAAACGAGCCGCGGCGTTCGCGAAGCGTGCGGGCCTGCATCACATAGGCAATGCGAGCCGCCTCAGAAGCCTCAGAGCGCATCTGGGCCTCGCGCGCGATAGCCGCTGCCTCGGCCGACATGCCGCCGGCCATCAGCGAACGCTCCACAACCTGGCCGCCCCGCATTTAGAAATCATCGGGGGAGAGCGTATGGACGAACTCGTCGAACTTCTCGAACTCCTGCTCGTCGTCGACTTCCTCGGCGTGGGTAGAAACAGTGCCCAGGCGATTCATGATGTCATCCTCCACAAACATGGGAGCATTGCTGCGCACGGCAAGGGCGATGGCATCGCTGGGGCGGGCATCGATCTTGCGCTCCTCGCCATCGGCCAGCACGACGATCGTCGCGTAGAACACCGGCGGCTCGGCACGAACGATCTCGATGCGCTCGAGCTTGGCGCCCAGGGCGCCAACAGTATCGAGCAACAGGTCATGGGTAATCGGGCGCTCGGCGCGGCCGCTATCGATGCCGCGGCTGATGGCAGCAGCTTCAAACGAACCAGTCTGAATGGAAAGGGAACGCAGCGGCGCGGGCGAGTCCGACTTGCCGCAGCGCTCACGAAGCACGATAAGCGATGGCACGGGACCGGCGGCCATGACGATGGTCTCTATGTCGACACGAACCATGGAACACCTCCGGTACGTAGCGGTTAACACGCGGCAGCTCCACCGCATTGAATAGCTATACTACCCAATCTTTCGCACAGCACACAAAACCAAAATGAGATTTATCGCAGACAAGAAAAAAGCCCCGAGGCAATGCCCCAGGGCTCTTCAAAGTTTTGATGGTGGACCTGACAAGATTCGAACTTGTGACCTCCCGGTTATCAGCCGGACGCTCTAACCAACTGAGCTACAGGTCCATCATGGTGGAGGTTAGGGGGATCGAACCCCTGACCTCAGGCTTGCAAAGCCCGCGCTCTCCCAGCTGAGCTAAACCCCCACGGAGACAGTAATAAACACCCCAGCGGCGACTCGGCTCTCGCTGGGGTGTTTATTGCGAAAGAAAGTGGTGGACCTGACAAGATTCGAACTTGTGACCTCCCGGTTATCAGCCGGACGCTC